>NZ_SLAP01000109.1 GCF_007126775.1 Cecembia sp.
AGAGTTAGATTTCTTAGGAAGATTTTTTGAAGAGACAGCATTCCATTTGGTTTTTCAGTGGAATAGGAAAAAAAGTCCATCAAGCAATCGGATTGTTGACTTTAGGATTGGTGTATTCGATAAAAGAAATAAACAGTCAAAAATAAGTTTACCGGATGATTTTACGAGGAAATTAGTTGGCCCATTGGCAGCTTTTGGCAATGATGTTTATTTCTACATCTTACTAAAGGATTTGATTCAAGTAGCTGACGCGGACATATTGTCAAAGTTCAGGGCTTACATCCAAGAGGATTTATCGTCAATAGGTGATTTGGACTTACCTGTTTTATTAAAAATGGAATTAGCAAAATAATATACACTATTAAGATAAGTATATAAGTTCAATTTTTTTCTGTTCTCCGTATTCAGTTTATGAATTTTTCCTACCTTTGCAGTCCGTTCGAGTGGACGGAGTCTTTGGCTTTAAAAAACAAGGGCTTTATCAATCACTAAAAACCTCAACCCCATGATCCTAGGGTTGTTGAAAATCAGGATCAATCATTATATGTCTGAACAAAAAGAGTTTAACTGGGACGATTTTGGCACCAAAGGTTTTGGTGAAGGCTATTCCAAAGAAAAAAGAGCCGAAATGGAGGCCCTTTACGAAGGTACGCTGAACGAAATCACCGAGAAAGAGGTCATCAAAGGTACTGTAGTGGGTATCAATGACAAGGATATCATCATCAATATTGGATTTAAGTCTGATGGATTGGTTCCTGCTTCTGAATTCCGTGATGTTCCTGAACTAAAAATTGGGGATGAGGTAGAGGTTTTCATTGAAGAGCAAGAGAATTCCTTGGGCCAATTGGTATTATCCAGAAAGAAAGCCAGAATGGTACGTGCATGGCAGGATATCGAAGATGCCCTTGCCGAAGACAATATCATCGAAGGTTTGGTGAAAAGAAGAACAAAAGGTGGTCTTATCGTAGATATATACGGTGTAGAGGCTTTCTTGCCAGGTTCCCAGATTGATGTGAAGCCTATCAGAGATTTCGATATCTATGTAGGTAAGCAAATGGAAGTCAAAGTGGTTAAAATTAACCATACGAACGATAATGTGGTTGTTTCTCACAAAGTATTGATCGAGAAGGATCTGGAGAAACAAAAAGCTGAAATTTTGAACAACTTGGAAAAAGGTCAGGTATTGGAAGGTGTGATCAAAAACATGACCAATTTCGGTGTATTCATCGATCTAGGGGGTGTAGATGGTCTATTGCACATTACTGATATTTCTTGGGGAAGAATCAACCATCCGGAAGAAGTACTCAATTTGGACGATAAGGTTCAGATTGTGGTTCTTGACTTTGACGATGACAAGAAGAGAATCTCTTTGGGTATGAAGCAGTTGACTGCTCATCCTTGGGATGCGCTTTCTGCTGATTTGGAAGTTGGTTCCAGAGTTAAAGGTAAAATTGTTAACGTAGCTGACTATGGTGCATTCCTTGAGTTGGCTGCTGGCGTTGAAGGATTGATCCACGTTTCCGAAATGAGCTGGTCTCAGCATCTGAGAAACCCTGCTGATTTTGTGAAAGTGGGTGATGAAATCGAAGCAGTTGTACTGACATTGGACAAAGACGAAAGAAAAATGTCTTTGGGCATCAAGCAGTTGACTGAAGATCCTTGGACCAAAGGTGACATGGTGACCAAATATGCAGTGGGAACCAAGCACAAAGGTGTAGTTAGAAACTTGACTAACTTCGGTCTTTTCCTTGAATTGGAAGAGGGTATCGACGGATTGGTACACGTTTCTGACCTTTCCTGGACCAAGAAAATCAAGCATCCTTCTGAGTTCGTAAAAGTAGGAGATGAATTGGATGTTGCGGTTCTGGAATTAGATGTAGAAAACAGAAGATTGGCCTTAGGTCATAAGCAATTGGAAGAAAACCCTTGGGATACTTTTGAATCTGTATTCCCTGTAGGTTCTGTGCACAAGTGTACGGTAGTTTCTAAAAACGACAAAGGTGCTGTCCTTGAGTTACCATATGGTCTTGAAGGATTCGCCACTTCCAAAAACTTGGAAAAAGAAGACGGTTCTTCTGTAGAGGTCGGTGAAGCTTTGGATTTCAAAGTAACTGAGTTCTCTAAAGACGATAAGAGAATTGTCCTTTCTCATACAGCGACGTTCAAAGAAGAAGCGAAGCCAGCTGCAGCACCTAAGAAAGCTGCTCCTAAGAAGAAAGTAGAAAGCACTCCGGAGGAGAAATCTACACTTGGAGATTTGGATGCTTTGGCGGAGTTGAAAGAGAAGATGGAAGGCGGGAAGAAGTAATAGACTAGAAGCGAGCCCTTCGACAGGCTCAGGGACCCAGATGAGAGTCTAAACTAGTGAATTATATAATTGAAAGTGGCTGTCGGAAGGCAGCCACTTTTTTTTATGGTTGGGAGGGAAAAATACCCATTTTAGAGCATATGGGCATGAGGTTGATGATGGAGTCAAATCAGGTAAGAATCCAAGATTTGTGATCCAAATCGAAAAATATATATAATTTTTGTGAATACATTCACAAAAATTATATTAAATTAGTGAATTGAAGTTTTTTCCCTCTATTATCATGTATCTAAGGACTATTGAAAGGGTATTGTCAGAAAAAATAAAATCAAGGTTTTTCAGAAACAAAGCCATACTGATATTTGGGCCTAGGCAGGTTGGAAAAAGTACCTTATGTCAATATTTGCTTGACCAAGTAAGAGAGCCGTTCTTGGTGCTCAATGGAGATGAGTCAGATGTCCAAGAGGTTTTGAGTAAAACCAATGCAACTAACTTAAGACAAGTGATTGGCAAAAATAGGATTTTGTTTATTGATGAAGCCCAAAGGATTCCAAACATAGGCCTTACCATCAAAATCATTGTGGACCAAATCAGGGATGTTCAGGTCATTGCATCAGGGTCATCATCTTTTGATTTGGCAAATGCCGCCAATGAGCCACTCACCGGAAGGAAATATGAATTTTTTCTTTTTCCCTTAAGTTTTGGGGAAATGGTTTCCCACCATGGGTTTTTGGAAGAAAAGCGATATTTGGAGCACAGAATGATTTATGGCTATTATCCAGAAATAGTTTCTAAGTCTGGCGAAGAAAAGGAATTATTAAAACTGCTTGCCGGCAGCTATTTGTACAAAGACCTTTTGATGTTGGAAAGCATTAAGAAGCCACTTTTACTAGAGCAGATTTTAAAAGCATTGGCTTTGCAATTAGGGAATGAAGTGAACTTTCACGAGTTGGGGCAGATAGTTGGCGCGGACAAAAATACCGTGGAAAAATATATAGACTTACTCGAAAAGGCTTTTGTAATATTCAAGGTTCCCGCTTTCAACAGAAATGTAAGGAATGAATTGAAAAAAGGGAAGAAAATCTATTTCTATGACTGTGGTGTCAGAAATGCTATATTGGGGAATTTCACAGGTATAGATAAAAGGTCTGATGCAGGTGGACTTTGGGAAAACTTTTTCCTGGTAGAAAGAATGAAATACCTAAGTTATGAATCCATGGATTTCAGACATTACTTTTGGCGTACTACCGCCCAACAGGAAATTGATTTTATAGAAGAATCAGAAGGTGAGCTTTTGGCCCTTGAATGTAAATGGAATAAAAACACCAAAGTCTATTTTCCCAGTACATTCAGGGAAGCATATCCACAAGCAAAACTGGATGTTGTAAATCCGGAAAACTTTGAAAAGTTTTTGATTGGCAGGTAGTTGATGTTAATTGGGTTCAGATAAAAATATCCCTATTAGAATCCCCGTTTTTGTACAGTTTTTCAACTTTTGATTCTAACAAACACAACTCTATTAGTTTGCCCTGTCTCAACCATTTTTACCCTCATTCTGATCTCTGAAAATGCCAAATTTTAGAATTCCTAATGCGTATTTCGGGTTAAACCATCATAAGCACCGTATGCGCTGTATTTTTAAGGGCAAAAGTTGGGGATTTCTGGATAAATTTTTAGTTTAATATTCCTGTTCTGAGTTTTGAATTAAAAATTAAATGACTTATGAATGCTTTTCGATTATTCGTACTGGGGATTTCTTTTCTTGCCTTCGGGCTGTTTTTCTCCTGTTCTAAAAGTGAAAAGGAAGCCTCATTGGCCACTGGTTCCAATGAATGGGAACTGGTTATTTTGGATTCTATTCAGGTGGATTATTTAGCTGATATAAGAGAGGGTACTTTTAATAATGGGATAGGTCTGATTAAGGATATTTCCAGTAGGACGTTAGTTAAGTTTGATACAACAGGAAGAATTCTTCTTAAAAAGGAATTCCCTCAAGAAGGTCCTGGATCAGTAATGTGGTTGCAGACTTTGGTTGAACATAATGGAGAATATTTTGGATTGACCTCATTCAAAGATATCTATCATTTCGATAAAGAGCTTAATATCAAAGAAACGCTTAAAATGCCTTTTTTAGGTGAAGCGAGAGGAGGGGCTTACAATAGAAAGAATATTACTGTTTGGAATGAAAAATTGCTTTTGTGGTACCCGGGGCGCGATGGTGTCAGTCCATATATAGACCATTTTCATAGAGATTATGCACTTTTGGAATTATTTGACTTGAAAACCAGAAATTCAATACCAGTAGTAAGAACACCTTCTACCTCAAAATTTAGTGGCGAGGATTTTCATGTAAGTCCAAGTATATCTTTTGCCATAGCCAATGATAGTCTTTATTTAGTGTTTTCAAATGAGCCTTTGATTCATGTTTATTCCATGGGGGATAGTATCCAATGGGTAAGAAGTATTGATATCGAAGCCTCAGATTTTAAATTGTTGCATGGACAGAAAACGCCTGTCACTTATCAGGAAATGATCAGAATGTATGAAGCAAGTGTTTATGGTATATTTACTGATGCCAAAAATATTATCCTCACCTATCATGGAGGGATTGATGAGGAAACTTTCGCCATTAACGAATTAAAGGAAAGGGAGAATTTTTACCGATATCCGGAATTTCTCAAAAACTACCTCAAAATTTATAACCACGGATTGGGATGGTCCAACCCGATAATGATTCCTGCCAAAATCAAACTGATCCTCAATATCGAATCAGTAGAAAAACCTTTTTATGCTTTAAGAGATGACGATTTCATTGGGGAAGAACATGATTTTTTGACCTTTTATAAGTTACAGTTGAGGAGAAAATGAATGAAACAGAATGGGATAGCTTAGTTTGACCGTGTTTTTTGTTTACCGTAGCCTATCACCAGTAAATCTTTTCCGCTGTAATCGGCAATTCCCTAATCCTTGTCCCTGTACAATCAAAAACAGCATTGGCAATGGCTGCCGCTACAGGACCTTGAGCCGCTTCCCCAGCACCCAGAGGTGGGAGATCGGGCCGGTTGATGACATATACCTGGACCTCAGGGATATCGTTAGTTCTCATGATAGGATAGCTGTTCCAGTCTTTACTCAAAACCCCATGTTCATCATACTTGACCGCTTCCATAAGTGTCCAACTGGCAGATTGTATCATGCCTCCCTCTGTCTGATTGATGATTCCATCAGGATTGATGCACTGTCCGGCTTCAATCACTCCCACCATTCTTGTTAACCTGAAAGCTTTCTCCAATGGATCCTTTTCTACTTCAGCCATCAGGGCAAAGTAGGCCGCTGTGTTTTTGTATTTGGCAAAGGCAATTCCATACCCTTTGTTCCCTGATCGTCCCATGGCATTCCAATTGGTCTTTGATTTCAATTCTTCCAAAACTGCGATAGCCCTTTCATCCTTCAGGTTATTGATCCGGAATGTGAATGGGTCCATGTCAGAAGCCTCAGCCAGTTCATCTATAAAAGATTCCAATGCAAAAATATTGGCATAGGCACCAAGCCCCCTGAGCGCAGAGGATCTCAAGGGACCATCATAGTTGAATAATTTTAAATTCAGGACAGGTATATCATATAAAGGAATGGCATTTCGGTAGGCCCCTCCTGAAAATCCTCCTTTTTTGAATTCAAAAGGATTTTCCAAATGCCGGGCAGAGATAAAGTGTCCCGCATCTCCACGTGGCCTGGTACTATGGGAGTCGGACCAGATTTTGCTGTCCCAAGCCTGTATCATGCCTTCTTTGTTTATTCCGGCCTCAAGTTCCATGATCATAGCAGAACCATAAGGTTCCCATTGGTGCTCATCTTCCCGCATCCATTGAAGTCGGATAGTTTTTTCAGGAAAGGCCTTGGCGATAAGCGCTGCTTCTGCAGATACGTCATCAGCACCATTGTGTCCATAACAGCCAGAACCAGGTACACCAATGCACCTGATATTTGTCAGCTCCACCTGAAAAAGGTCTGCCAGTGTGGACTGTAAAGGATATACCCCTTGGGTAGGAGACCAAACGGTAAGTTTTTCGTCCTCCCATTTTGCTAAGGCGCAGGAAGGACCCGCAGACCCATGCATGTGATAAGGGCGCTCATAGGTTGATTTGAGCCGAATAGGGGATTGGTTGATCTGAGATGTGGTATTCTTGTTTTCTTCAATGATTTCCGGCTTTTGGTCTTTGCTTCGCATATCGGCAAATAAGCGGTCAGGTAGAGGGTTTATGGTTGGTTTTTCCCAGATTGTTGCCTCTTTGAGTTTTTCCCAAGCCTTTACAGCCTGAAATTCTCTTTCAGCAATGACCGCAATAAAACTTCCATCCACAAAAAGCCCTAATACGCCAGGTAGTGCTTCCACTTTTACTTTGTCTATAGACAAAAGTCTGGCCCCATAAGTGGGGGGATGCAAAACTCGTGCATGCACTATGTCGGGAAATCTCAGATCCTGAACAAAGTGGGCTTTTCCTTTGACTAGCTCAAGAATATCCGCTCTTGGAATGGGTTTCCCCACATATTGGTGCCTCTTATGGTCCAATATCGGAGCTTCTCCTGAAATGGTTTTTTCATAGTATTGGCCATCCAGGAGTTCCCAGTAACTGGTTTTTTTGTTTCGAAGTCCTTTGATGGTTCCGTCTGATAAGTTCAAGTCTTCCAGGGAGCATTCCAATTTTGTTGAAGCAAGCTGCAACAGGAATAATTTGGCCTCTGCTGCTGCCTCGCGGATGGCTTTTCCACTTCCTTCAATAGAGTTGCTGCCTGAAGTGTAGCCCTCATTGGCTGTCTGACCGGTGTCACCATTGATGATATGGCATCTTTGGATATCCACTTCCAGTTCATCGGCTGCTATTTGGATCAGGGCAGTCCGGATACCTTGTCCCAATTCTTTTTTACCTGTTAATACGGTCACATGCCCTTCCGCATCAAGCCTTATCCAGGAATCAATCAGCTCTCTCCCTCCATGAGGTCTTTCCGGAATGCCTGAGTAGGCATGAAAGATACTAGGATCCTTTTCCGCAGGGCTGCAGTTCAATAAGGGGAAAAGGTTGAAGCCTATTAGGAATTGCCCGGTAGTTTTCAAAAAAGTTCGTCTATCTGTGTTCGAAAGCTGCATGATTTACAAGTTTGAAGTGGAAGATGCTGCCTTTTTTACAGCCTTAATAAAGCGGCTGTGTGTGCCACATCGGCAAATAACCCGGTTCAATGCGGATCTGATTTCTTGCTCGTTAGGGTTTGGGTTCCCTTCCAGCAACTCTAATGCGGCCACCATCATTCCGTTGACACAGTATCCACATTGCGCAGCCTGGGCTTCAAAAAAAGCCTCCTGTAACACATGAAGTTTATCCCCATTGGAAAGACCTTCTATGCTTTGAATCTTTTTTCCTTCAAAAGAGGCGCATGGTATTCTGCAGGTGTAACTGGCTTCACCATCTACCAAAACCAAGCAGGAACCACACTGGTGTAAACCACAGCCGTACTTGGGGCCATTTAACCCAAATTCTTCTCTGAGGACATATAACAGTGGTTCTTCCGGATCAACTTCCACAGTTTTGACTGCTCCGTTGACCCGTAATTCAAGGGGCTTTTTCATTATTGACAAAAATGACGAATTATTAATCTAAGCATTTAGATGAAAAAATCCAATGATATAGGTACTATTGAGGAAAATAGCAATCCTGGATGTGAAAGATTTGTCAGTTCTGGGGGAATTAAAAAAAGCATCTGCCAATGCAGATGCTTTTTGAGAGGTCGCGAGCGGATTCGAACCGCTGTACAAGGTTTTGCAGACCTCTGCCTAACCGCTCGGCCACGCGACCAAACTAAATTGGAATGCAAATGTAGAGAAACTGGCGCTTAATCCAAAAGTAAATTGGAAAATAATGCTTCCGTTATAAAGACTGTTTATTTTGCTTATCAATAAATTTTATGCTTTCTAAGTCGCCTTCTTGAAGGTGCATTGTACAATTCTACTAAATGTCACGATATTGTACTATTTATAATTATTCTAAATTAATTGCAATCTTTAAAAATTTGATTTAAAATATTGATTAACAATAAGTTATTTGTGAACCTGTAATTATTTAACCCTCTTGCTACCAATTCCGTTCAAGTTTGAAAAATAGAATTGGGGTAGTACATTTGCAGTGCTCATAAAAAGTGCAATAAACTGTTTAATTAAAAATAAATATGTCGATCAAGCGCTCATTAACAAGTGTTCCTATGAAGTCAAGCTTCTTTATGATGCTCTTCTTTCTATTATTGGGTACACAGGTCTTTGCGGCTAATCCGGAAGTTTCTGACAGTGAAGAAGCAATAGCGGCTGGGAAATCCATTTTCAATGCCAATTGTAGGTCCTGTCATAGATTAGACCAAAAAAACGTAGGTCCTGCTCTTAGAGGCGTAACAGACCGTCATTCCATTGATTGGACCAAAAGCTTCATTCGTAATTCCCAGGTTTTGATTGCATCAGGCGATGCAGAAGCTGTGGCAATTTACAATGAATACAATCAATTGGTTATGCCTGCCCATGAATTCCTGTCAGATGATGATTTGATGAATTTGTTGGCCTATATTGAGTATGGAGACAAGGCAGATGCGACAGCGGCCGCTGAAGGTGGAGGTGGAGTCGCTGCTAGTGGAGGAGGAGGAATACCAAGTGAGTACCTCACTATTATACTAGGGGTATTGGTGGTAGTGTTGTTATTGATTTTGGTTGTACTGGGATTGATTATCTCTGTATTGACCAAATACTTGAAGTCCCAGTCACTCGAAGAAGATGACAAAGAGTTTTTGAGTCAGAAGTTCGATTTTAAAAAACTTGTGCGTTCAGATGCTTTCCTCATCATCATAACGGCATTGGTGATAGCTTTGGTAGCGAAGACCGCTTTGGACGAACTTTACACCGTTGGTGTACAGCAGGGCTATGCACCTAAACAACCCATAGCTTTCTCTCACCAACTACACGCCGGGCAGTATGAGATGGAATGTCAATATTGCCACACGGGTGTAGAAATTGGTAAATCTGCCAACATACCCTCGGCTAATATTTGTATGAATTGCCATATGCACATACAAAATGTAGGCGGAAAAGATGGTATTTCTCCCGAAATCGCCAAAATATACGCTGCCGTAGACAACAATCAGCCAATTGAATGGGTAAGGGTACATAATTTACCAGATTTATCTTATTTCAATCACGCGCAACACGTTGCTGTTGGTGGATTAGAGTGTCAGACTTGTCATGGTCCAATTGAAGAAATGGAAGTCGTATATCAGCACAGTTCCTTAACCATGGGATGGTGTATCGATTGCCATAGGCAAACTGATATTCGAGCTGATGGCAATGAGTATTATGACAAATTGGTTCAATTGCACAGCGGATCTAAAAACTCACTCAAAGTAAAAGACATTGGTGGGTTGGAATGTGCCAAGTGCCACTATTAATTTAAATCAATTCAGAACTTACTTTTCTTGAATATACAATGAAAGAAAATAAAAAGACCTACTGGAAAGGGTTAGAAGAGCTAACAAATGAAGAGTCGTTTGTAAAAAATGCTGACAGAGAATTTCCTGAGGGCCCGTCTAATCTTGATGGATCTTCCAGAAGGGATTTCCTCAAATTAATGGGCTTTAGCTTGGCTGCGGCCTCATTAGCAGCTTGTGAAGCGCCCGTAAGAAAGGCGATTCCTTATGTAAACAAGCCTGTGGATATTAATCCTTCTATCCCCAATTATTATGCGTCAACTTTTGCTTCTGGAGGTGATTATGCCTCAATCGTAGTCAAAACCAGAGAAGGCAGGCCTATCAAAATAGACGGTAATGATCTGTCACCTATATCGCAAGGTGGCGTTTCTGCAATAGTAGAGGCTTCAGTTTTATCTCTTTACGATAAGCAAAGGCTTTCAGACCCTATGATGAACGGGGAGAAAGTGGAATGGGCTGCGCTTGATGCAGAAATCAAATCCAAATTAATGGCTGCTGGCAATGTAAAAATTGTCACCAATACTATTCTCTCTCCTTCTACCGAAAAGGCCTTGGACGCGTTTGCGGCTGCTTTTGGTGATGCAGAAGTGATCACTTATGACGCGGTTTCCAGTTATGGGATTACAAAAGGAGCTGAGACTTCTTATGGAGAAGCCATATTGCCTACCTATCATTTCGATAAAGCTTCCGTTATTGTGAGCTTTGGGGCTGATTTCTTAGGTACTTGGATTTCTCCCATTGAATTTGCTAAGCAATATAGCAAAGGAAGGAAAATCAGCAAGGACAAGCCTTACATGTCCAGGCATTTTCAATTTGAATCCAATCTTTCCCTCACGGGAGCCAATGCTGATTATAGGACACCAATTAGAGCCTCACAAAGTGGATTGGCAGTTTTGGCATTATACAATGCCATCGCTAAAAAAGCGGGTGCCTCTACAGTTACTGGAGCTGCAGTAGAGATTGATTACCTTGATAAAGCAGCGAATGAACTTTGGGCAAACAGGGGGAAATCATTGGTGGTTTCAGGCTCCAATGATCCAAATGTCCAAATAGTTATCAATGCAATCAATGATCTTTTAGGTAACAACGGGTCAACAGTAGATTTTTCTACACCATCTTATTTTAGAAAAGGTGACGACTCGAAAATGAATCAATTCACTGCTGATTTGAAAGCAGGTAGAGTAGGAGGTGTAATATTCTATAACTGTAACCCGGTATATGATTATGTTAAGGGAGCAGATATTGCAGAAGGAGTTTCCAAGGCCAAAGTTTCCTTGGCTACCAATGCAACTTTGGATGAAACCGCTTCATTATGTCAATATGTGGCACCGGATCACCACTTTTTAGAATCATGGAATGACTTTAATCCACGTAAGGGGCATTACAGTTTATCCCAACCCACAATTTCTCCCTTATTCAATACGAGACAAGCGCAGGAGTCCTTTTTGATCTGGGCTGGAAATGATACCAATTATTATGATTTTCTTCAGGATAATTGGCGTACAACGCTATTTGAGTCCCAGTTAGAAATATCTGGTTTCCAAGAGTTTTGGGACAGATCTCTTTTCAATGGTGTTTATGCCATGCCAAGTGAGCCTACTGCATTGAGTGGTGCTGCAGATGTAAGTGCAGCAGCCTCAGCAATTGCTCGGGTATATAAGGCAGAAAATTCAAGCGATGAGCTTGTTGTTTACACCAAAGTAGGTATTGGAAACGGTACTTTCGCCAATAATCCCTGGTTGCAGGAAATGTCTGATCCAATTTCTAAGGCTACATGGGACAATTACCTTACTGTTTCGCAGTCATGGGCTGCTGACAATGGGGTGAAAATGTTTGAAGGGGCTACAAGAAAAGCGAGGATAACTGTTGGAGAAAAGTCTGTTTTAGTTCCTGTATTGGTTCAGCCGGGGCAGGCCAAGGGTACCTTTGGATTGGCATTAGGTTATGGAAGAACTAAAGCTGGAAGGGTTGCCAATGGTGTAGGTGTAAATGCCTACGAGCTATTGAACAATGCCAATGGTTTTACTGCTTTTGAACTTACAGAAGGCGTGTCAATTCAATTGACTGATGACACTTACAAAATAGCACAGACTCAAACCCATCAAACTTATATGGGCAGGGATTTTGTCATTCAAGAAGCTACTTTAGGAGAATACAAAGAAAATCCTTCTGCTGGAAGAGATTTCCCTAAAGTATATAAAGACGGTGAATTTGTTAAGCCTTCCAAGATTTCACTTTGGAAAGGGCACAAGTATTCCCAACATCATTGGGGACTGGCCATTGACATGAATTCCTGTATAGGATGTGGTGCTTGTACGATTGCCTGTCAGGTAGAGAACAATGTATCTGTGGTTGGTAAGCAGGAAGTATTGAACAGGAGGGAAATGGCCTGGATCAGAATTGACAGGTATTATTCATCTCCTGAAGGTGCTTCTTCCAATAAGGAGTTGGAGCAGGCAGCTGATAATCCAGAAGTGATTTTCCAACCTATGATGTGTCAGCATTGCAACAATGCACCTTGTGAAACGGTGTGTCCAGTTGCGGCGACTACGCACTCATCTGAAGGTTTGAACCAAATGACCTACAACAGGTGTATCGGTACGAGGTACTGTGCCAACAACTGTCCCTATAAAGTAAGAAGGTTTAACTGGTTCAAATACCATGACAATAAGGAGTTTGCAGCTGTGAATGTGGCTCAAAACGATGATCTTGGCAAGATGGTGCTTAATCCTGATGTTACTGTAAGGGCGAGAGGTGTGATTGAAAAATGCTCTATGTGTGTACAAAGGATCCAAGCGGGTAAATTGACAGCCAAGAAAGAAGGAAGAAAGGTAGAAGATGGAGATATCAATACTGCTTGTGCTACAGCCTGCCCAACAGATGCCATTGTCTTTGGAGACATGAACAATCCAGAAAGTAAAATCACAAAATTGCTTCAAATTGAAGATCAGGGTGATGCTGCTTCGAAAGAAGTCAATGAAGAAAGGGCGTACCATGTATTGGAATACTTGAATGTTAATCCAAACGTATGGTATTTTACCAAAATCAGAAATAAGGATAAATCAGAAGCGTAATAATAATTTTATAAGATATGCAGGTAACTTCATCCGTACGCGAGCCGCTAATTACAGGCGGTAAAACCTTAAAAGATGTCACCCACGACATTTCCAGACAGGTAGAAGGGAAGCCAAGTATTGGCTGGCTTCTTGGCTTGTTGGTATCAGTGGGCGCACTTGTACTAGGAGGTATTGCCCTAGGGGCAACCCTTTGGGAAGGTATAGGCATGTGGGGACTCAACAAAACCATAGGCTGGGCCTGGGATATCACCAACTTCGTGTGGTGGGTCGGTATTGGTCACGCAGGTACTTTGATCTCCGCTGTTCTTTTATTGTTCAGACAAAAATGGAGAATGGCGATCAATAGGGCCGCAGAAGCGATGACTATTTTTGCCGTGATTTGTGCCGCCATGTTCCCGATTATCCACATGGGGCGTCCTTGGTTGGGTGCTTATTGGGCACTCCCATTACCCAATACATTTGGTTCTTTATGGGTAAACTTTAACTCCCCATTGTTGTGGGATGTGTTTGCCATATCTACTTATTTCTCTGTCTCTTTAGTCTTCTGGTATATTGGTTTAATTCCTGATTTTGCCACTATCAGAGATCGTGCCACTGGCATAAGAAAGTCCATTTATGGGGCATTGGCATTTGGTTGGGATGGAGCTGCCAAAACATGGAGCAGGTACGAATCAGTTGCGCTGATCTTGGCGGGTCTTGCAACTCCTCTTGTACTTTCTGTACATACCATTGTATCTTTTGACTTTGCTACTTCAGTAATTCCCGGATGGCATACTACAATCTTCCCTCCATATTTCGTGGCAGGTGCGATTTTCTCTGGTTTTGCGATGGTTTTGACTTTGATGATTATCACAAGAAAAGTCTTCAAATTGGAGGATTATATCACTATTGGCCACATAGAATTGATGAATATAGTAATCATTATCACTGGGTCGATAGTAGGAATTGCCTACATTACTGAATTCTTTATGGCGTGGTATTCCGGTGTTGAGGCCGAGCAGTATGCATTTATCAATAGGGCATTTGGTCCTTATTGGTGGGCTTATTGGGCCATGATGACCTGTAATGTGATATCCCCACAGTTGTTTTGGTTCAAAAGAATAAGGACTTCAGTTGCTCTTACCTTTTTGCTTTCTTTGGTGGTAAACATTGGGATGTGGTTTGAGCGATTTGTTATTATTGTGACCTCATTACACAGGGATTTCCTTCCATCTTCTTGGGCGATGTTCTACCCTACCTGGGCAGACATTGGAGTTTACCTGTTTACCTTTGGTCTGTTCTTTACATTGTTCTTGTTGTTTGCCAAATTCTTCCCGGTAATCAACATGGCAGAAGTAAAGTCAATTGTTAAGAGTTCATCAGAAAAAGTTAATAAATAAGCACATGGAAAGAGATAAGAATTTTATCCTCGGAGTTTATGATGATGAGGATGTTTTGCTGGATGCAGTCTCAAAGGTGAGAGGAAGTGGTGTAAAGATACATGAAGTTTACTCTCCGTTCCCAGTCCATGGACTCGATGAAGTTCTGGGTTACAAGAGAAGCAGATTGCCTATTGCGGCGTTTCTTTTCGGAATGCTTGGTACCACACTTGCGCTGGTGATGCAGTTTTATATGATGAAATGGGATTGGCCTATGATAATTGGAGGTAAGGACTATGCATCTTTGCCCACCTTCATTCCGGTTACTTTTGAAATGACGGTACTTTTGTCGGCTTTTGGAATGGTTGGGGTATTTATGATCTCCAGCAATCTTAAGCCCTGGGGTCAGCCAAGGATCTTTGATCTAAGAATCACTGATGACAAACATGTAATGGCCATTGATTTGGCCACAAACTCAGGCATGGGAGAGGAGAATATTGCTGATGTGCTTAAGTCTTCGGGAGCCACTGAGATTAATAAAAAAAGTTTTGAATAGGTAAATAGAAGTCATGAAAATAAAATATTCTATATACACTTTAGTATTCACGGGAATAGCTTTTGGATTGGCCTCCTGTGGTGCATCGGGAGATAATCCCGGGTATGAATATGCCCCGCAGATGTATAACTCTGTGGCTTATGAGCCCCTTACTCAAATTGTAAATGAAGATGAGGGAGGATGGCTTTCTTCCAGAGAGGATGGAAAAGGAGAATTCTTTAACAGCAATATCAATAACCCACATAGAATGAATATGAGGGAGCCTGTTGAAGGAACTGTACCTAGGACCAAGGATGGTACTTTGCCTTACCGATTGAAAACCTTTGAATTGGAGGAGGCTGCTTTGATACCAAACCCTATTGAACTGAATGATCAAGTGCTGGCCCAAGGAAAGGTGCTTTACCAACAGTATTGCGCCACTTGCCATGGTCCAAATGGGGAAGGCGATGGAAAAGCAGGAGAAGTAGTAGGTGGGGTAGCCAACCTAAAAGGCGGTGCATATATTGATCTTCCTGAGGGGCATATTTTTCATGTGATTATGAAGGGTAAAGGCAGAATGGGAGCACATGGTTCTCAAATTTCCCAGGATAGGATTTGGAAAATTGTTCATTATGTTAAACAAGAAATTCAGAAGCAGTAATCATGGCCCACAGTACTACGAATTATAATCTGGATCAGAAATTTGATTTTACAGCGGCGCTGAAAAAATCAATTACCACTGTATTGGTATTAGGTGCAGTAATCCTTGCTATAGGATTAATTGCTGAAATTTTCGGAGGAAGTCATGATCAAGCCGAGGAAGCTGGTCATGCATACCATTGGTATCATAGGCTATATGCCAATTTATGGATCAATAATGTTTACTTTACAGGAATTGCCGTAATCGGTGTTTTCTTTTTTGCATTACAATATGCTGCCCAGGCGGGATGGTCTGCTGGTTTCCTTCGCATTCCTTTATCATTTGGAAATTGGCTGCCTATCGCTGCGGGGTTAATGATAGTTACTTTCTTTGTAGCAAGCCATGATATCTTTCACTGGACCCACAGTTACCTGTTTGATAAAAGTCATCCTGAATATGACAAAATCATAGATGATAAAGGTGGTTTTTTTTATTGGCCGATGGAGAAAGGAACCTTTCCTATTTTCTACATAGTGAGATTGGTCCTTTTCTTTGGTTTCTGGATATTCTTTTTTAATAAACTGAAGACCTTAGCCTTTGAGGAGGATATTCAAGGTGGTACGGGTTATTGGAAAAAAATGAGAGTATGGTCTGCCCTTTTCTTGGTTTTCTTTGCAGTATCTTCATCCATTGCTGCTTGGGACTGGGTAATGTCCATTGATACACACTGGTTCTCTACCCTCTTCGGTTGGTATGTATTTTCATCTTGGTTTGTTGCTGGCTTGTCAGCCATTACACTGATTCTTATTTTCCTTAGGGAAAAAGGCTACCTGGAAATGGTAAATGAAAACCATGTACATGATCTTGGAAAATTGATTTTTGGATTTTCCATTTTCTGGACTTATCTCTGGTTCTCTCAATTCCTTCTGATTTATTATGCGAATATACCTGAGGAGACAGTTTACTTTGCAGAGAGAATGCAAAGTGATGTGTACAGCCCGTATATTTTTGTAAATCTAGCGCTAAACTTCTTTCTACCTTTTCTTGTTTTAATGACAAGAGATGCTAAAAGACATGCTATATTTCTGAAAGTAGTTTGTTCTTTGATCATCTTGGGACACTGGTTTGACTTCTTTTTGATGGTACAGCCAGGAACTTTAAGAGAACATGGAGGATTTGGTTTGATGGAACTTGGTATGTTGTTGGTTTACTTGGCTTCTTTTGCGCTGGTAGCAATGAGTAAATTAGCTAAAAAACCATTGATTGCTAAAAACCATCCAATGTTGGAAGAAAGTTATTATCATAATATTTAATTATCCGAAAAAAATAACATTATGTACGGATTTCTAATTGCAGTTGGTGTTTTGTTGCTTGTATCCATAATTTGGATGGTGTACAGAATACAGACATTGGTATCTGTTATGAAAGGCAGTGACAAAAAAATCGCTACCGGCAGTAACAAAATCAATGCTTTCATGTTTGTCCTGTTTTTGGTAGGTGCTGGAATTTTGATGTTTTGGTACTCCATAAAAGAGTTTGATAATTATCAATTGCCAATTGCCTCTGAGCATGGTATAGTGACAGATCAATTATTTTGGATTACCATGGCTGTTACTGGTGTAATCTTTATAATCACACATATTTTATTGTTTTGGTTTCCCTATAAATACCAATACAAGGAAAGCAGAAAAGCATCCTTTTATCCTGACAATAACAAACTGGAAGTCATATGGACAGTTGTTCCTGCTATTGTTTTGGCATTATTGGTTATTGGTGGATGGAAAGCTTGGTCTGACATCACTGCACCTGCGCCTGAAAATTCACATGTAGTTGAAATTATGGGATATCAATTTGCTTGGGAAGTAAGGTATCCGGGTATGGATAATGTTCTTGGAGAGCATGATTATAGGCTTACCTCAGCTAGTAATGTATCAGGTATTGATTTTACAGATAAAAACTCCTTAGACGATTTCACTTCACCGGTTGTTGTAATTCCAAAAGGAGAACCTGTTTTGTTTAAAATCAGAGCCAGAGACGTTTTGCATTCTGTTTTTGCCCCGCACATGCGGTTGAAAATGGATGCTGTTCCGGGGATGCCCACAAGATTTTGGTTTACTCCTATCAAGACAACTGAAGAGATGAGAGCAGAGTTGAATGACCCTGAATTCGTCTATGAAATAGCCTGTACGGAAATTTGTGGAAGAGGACATTTTTCCATGAAAAAAGAAATTCGAGTTGTAGAACCCGATGAATACAGGAAGTGGTTGGCAGATCAAAAACCATATATAGTTAATAATCCCTCTTTGGTTGCTGATCTTCCCGAAGAATTAAAAGAATTAGCTGCAATAACAATCAGCGAACATAAGTAAATAAATTATCAAATTATGGCAACAGCTAACACAGCTACAAACAGTGCTGCTGCTCATGATCATCACGATCACGAGCATCACGATAATTTTATCACCAAATATATCTTTACAACAGATCATAAAATGATCGGTAAGCAATTCTTGATTACCGGTATGTTGTGGGCATTTATTGGTGGATTAATGTCAGTTATTTTCAGGTTGCAATTAGGATTTCCTGATATGAATCTGGAATGGTTAAGGCCACTATTAGGAGGTTGGATAACTGCTGACGGAGCGTTGGATCCTGAATTCTATTTGGCCTTGGTAACAATGCACGGTACCATCATGGTGTTTTTTGTATTGACTGCCGGTTTGAGTGGTACATTTTCTAACTTCTTGATTCCACTTCAAATTGGTGCCCGTGATATGGCTTCCGGTTTCATGAATATGCTTTCATATTGGTTCTTCTTTGTATCCAGTGTGATTATGTTCATATCGTTATTTATTGAATCGGGACCAGCTTCAGGTGGTTGGGTGGTTTATCCCCCACTTTCTGCACTTGAGCAAGCAATGCCTGGTTCGGGACTTGGAATGACCTTATGGTTGATTGCAATGACATTTTTCATAGCGTCTTCCTTATTGGGTGGTATCAATTATATCACCACTGTAATCAATTTGAGAACAAAAGGCATGTCATTTTCTAGGTTGCCTTTAACAATATGGGCTTTCTTTTTAACAGCCATTATAGGATTGTTATCATTTCCTGTTTTATTCTCAGCAGCATTGCTTTTAGTATTTGATAGAAGTTTTGGTACAAGTTTCTACTTGTCAGACATCTACATTGGCGGTGAAGCACTGCCCAACACTGGCGGTAGTCCAGTATTGTACCAGCACCTTTTCTGGTTCTTGGGTCACCCTGAAGTATACATTGTTTTGTTGCCAGCACTAGGTATTACTTCAGAGATTATAGCTACGAATTCCAGAAAACCAATATTCGGTTATAAAGCGATGGTGATATCCATGCTTGGTATCACGATTTTGTCTTTTGTGGTATGGGCACATCACATGTTCGTTTCGGGTATGAATCCATTCTTAGGATCCATATTTATGTTCCTGACATTGATCATCGCTATTCCATCTGCTGTTAAGGTATTTAATTATCTGACTACATTATGGAGGGGAAATTTAATTTTCACGCCTGGAATGCTGTTTTCAATTGGTTTGGTTTCCTTCTTCATATCCGGAGGACTTACTGGAATTTTCCTTGGAAATTCAGCTATCGATATTCAATTACATGATACATACTTTGTGGTTGCGCACTTCCACCTTGTGATGGGCTCAGCCTCTTTCTTTGGATTGATGGCGGGAGTTTATCATTGGTTTCCAAAAATGTTTGGTAGAATGATGGATGCAAGATTAGGATACGTGCATTTCTGGCTGACATTTATTGGGGTGTATTTGGTTTTCTTCCCAATGCATTATATAGGGATTGCAGGTTTTCCTAGGAGGTACTACTCTTGGACAACCTTTGAATTCACAAACATGTATACTGATTTGAATATGTTTGTATCTGTTGCCGCAATCATTACTTTCGCTGCACAGTTAATTTTTGTGTTCAACTTCTTCTATTCCATGTACAGAGGAAGAGTTGCTACGCTAAATCCTTGGAGGTCCAATACTCTGGAGTGGACAACACCGCTTCACCCTGGGCATGGAAACTGGCCTGGTGAAATACCCACAGTATACAGATGGCCATACGATTATTCTAAGCCCGGTGCAGAAGAGGACTATATTCCTCAGACTGTTCCTTTATCTGCCACACCAGAGTCTAACCTTCCGCACGAACAGGAGTTAGTAAAACTCGAAAAAGAAATTATTGCAGATGAAGAGGCTGATTTAGTTGCGAATGAAGCAAGACAAGTTTAAAAATATAAGTAGCTTCCGCAGGATCTCATTGATCACTGTGGTAGCTGTTTATTTTCTGATTTTAATCGGCGGGGTTGTTAGGAGTACTGGCTCAGGAATGGGTTGTCCGGATTGGCCGAAATGTTTTGGGAGCTGGGTTCCACCTACAAGTGTGGATCAGCTCCCAAATGATTATCAGGACATTTACTTAGCCAAAAGGGTTAAGAAAAACGAGGGTTTCGCTGCTCAATTAGAGGGCCTTGGTTTTAAAAGTAAAGCGGAAGAAATAAAAAATGATCCGACAATACTTATTGAAGAAGAATTCAATGCAGTAAAAACCTGGATAGAATATGTCAATAGGTTAATTGGTGCGGTGATTGGGTTATTAATCTTATTTACATTCTATCGCTCTATAGCGCTTTGGTCGTTAGATAAAGGAATAACCTTACTGTCTTTCTTTAACCTTGTTCTCGTTTTATTCCAAGCATGGATTGGATCTATAGTAGTATCTACCAATTTACTCCCTTGGATGATAACTGTACATATGCTCTTGGCCTTATTGATTGTATGCTTATTGCTGTATACTCACTACAGGTCTTACAGATTAAAATATCCCGTACAGTTTAAAACAGAAAAGCCTGGTCTATTGTATGGGATCATGTTATTGAGCATCCTTCTAATGGTGGTTCAGGTGGTTATGGGGACCCAAGTAAGGGAAGCTGTGGACACAGTAGCCTTCCAAATGGGCAATATGATGAGGGGTGAATGGATTGATATGTTGGGAATTACTTTCCTTGTTCATAGGTCTTATTCGCTGTTATTATTGGGTTTGACCCTGTTTTTTGTATACAAAGTATATAAATACAGTCTAAGGAATGTCAGCCTGTTTAAATGGACGCAGGCCTATGGATTGGTGGTATTGGTTGAGATTGGTTCAGGTGTGGGAATGGCTTATTTTGCTATTCCAGCTTTCCTTCAACCGATTCACCTACTATTTGGATCCTTGATTATTGGGATTCAATTTGTGATTCTTTTATTGTTAAAAGATCAAAAAAAATTAAATGTTGAAAAAATCGTTTCATGAGAGCGCTTAATATATCCGATACTGCATTATTTGAATTACTGACCTTAAGGGCCAAGGCTTACTTTGAGTTGGTAAAGTTCAGACTTTCTGCTTTGGTCACCTTTTCTGCTGCTTTTGGCTTTATTTTAGGTGATTCCGGAACTTTTTTTTCCTGGGGGTCTTTTGTAGCCCTTATTATTGGAGGTTTCCTAATCACAGGAGCTTCTGGTGCAGCCAATGAAATACTGGAAAGGGATTACGATAAATTGATGAAGAGAACTCAGAATAGGCCCTTGCCTCTGAATCAGATATCTCTTCAAGAAGCCTATTGGTTTACCTTTATCGTAGGGTTTACTGGTATCGGGATTTTATGGCTGTTTACCAATCCGCTGACAACGGCTCTAGGGGTATTGAGCATGATATTGTATATCTTCGTTTATACACCTCTTAAGCGTGTAGGTCCAATTGCGGTATTTGTTGGTGCGATTCCTGGAGCTATGCCACCGCTTTTGGGTTGGACTGCAGCTACTGGAATGATCGGTCATGAGGCCTTGATCTTATTTGGTATTCAGTTTATTTGGCAATTTCCCCATTTTTGGGCAATTGCATGGGTTAGTGATGAAGATTATAAAAAAGCAGGATTTAAGTTGCTACCAAGTGGTGGTAAGAAGGACTTGAATACGGCTATTCAGATAATGATTTATACATTATTTTTATTGCCTTTAGGACTATTGCCTACTTACTTTGGATTAACAGGTCTGAATTCCGGCATTGTTGCCACTGTTTGTGGCGTGCTTTTCCTGGCGCAGACCTTTTCACATATGAGAGATTGTTCGAGGAAATCAGCGCTTAAGATCATGTTTGGATCCTTCTTGTATTTGCCTATAGTTCAGATTGCGTATTTGTTGGATAAGATTTAAAGATGGAAGAAAAATTCGCATATGTAGAAGGTGCCGAGCAACCTATAGCCATGCACCCTAAGAAGTTTGCCTTATGGCTATTCATAGTCAGCGTGGTAATGATATTTGCTTCACTTACAAGTGCTTATATTGTGAGGCAGTCAGAGGGGAATTGGTTGGAATTTGATCTTCCTGTTATATTTTGGTATTCATCTGTTGTGATTGTATTGAGCAGTGTGACCCTTCATTATGCCTACACCGCTGCAAAGAAGGATGAGTTGTCCAAAATACGGTTGGGGATGATTCTTACCAGTATTCTTGGGGTAATCTTCCTTGTCGCCCAGTGGTACAGCTGGGTTGCCCTCGTGGACAGAGATGTGTTTTTTGTAGGAAATCCTGCAGGCTCATTTCTTTACGTTTTTACAGGTTTGCATGCAATACACTTGATTAGTGGTGTGATATTTCTAATTATTGTATTAATTTCGTCCTTTAGATATAAAGTACATTCCAAAAATATGAATGCCATGGAAATGTGTGTAACCTACTGGCATTTTTTGGGCGGACTTTGGCTTTATCTCTTTATGTTCTTATTATTAAATCATTAAACTAATATACTGTTAAATTATAGATTATGTCAACGACTGCAACTGCTGCGGGTGTAAGCCCCAAAAGAGGAATCTGGGGAGGTGGTAACGAACCTCTGAAAGCCAGCTACGGGAAACTAATGATGTGGTTCTTCCTTTTGTCTGATATATTCACATTTGCAGCCTTCTTGGTGGCATATGCTGCTATCAGGGTAAGTTACCCGGGATATGCCGGTCCTGAAGAAGCTTTTATAGGATCTAACGAATACTGGCCAATACCAGAACTTGTTTTTGACGCTATTCCGTTTTTTCATGGAGTCCATATTCCATTGGCGTTTGTTGGATTGATGACTTTCATTTTAATTATGAGTTCTGTTACCATGGTACTTGCGGTGGAAGCAGGTCATAGAAATGACAGAAATGATGTGGTTAAGTGGCTATTATGGACACTTTTGGGAGGGATTACCTTCTTAAGTTGTCAAGCATGGGAATGGTCACACTTTATCCACGGAACCGAAGGAGGTTCCATGCTCACTTATGTGAATAGAATGGGTCAAGTAGTAACTGAAACAGTATATGGTGCCAATTTATTTGTCAATGAGTATGGCCCTGTTGCTTTCGCCCAATTGTTTTTCTTCATTACAGGCTTCCACGGATTCCACGTAACAATCGGTGTTTTCCTATTGTTCTTAGCTTTCTACCAGGCTGCTGTTGGAGTATACGAAAGAAGAGGACATTATGAAATGGTAGAAAAAATCGGTTTGTACTGGCACTTTGTAGATTTGGTGTGGGTATTTGTATTTACGTTCTTCTATTTGATCTAACGCATAAATTTGAATAACATGGCATTACAAGAAAATAAATCAAGCTTGGAAATTATCCCAAGAAATGAAGAGAAAATAAAAAAGATTTGGAAAACGGCAGGTATTCTTTTGCTTTTGACAAGTATAGAATTCGTTTTTGCTTTTACACTTCCAAGAGGGATTTTATTGTATTTGATTTTCGTAGGCTTAACCATATGGAAAGCAAAATATATCATGATGGATTTCATGCACCTGGGTGAGGAAGCCAAACCGCTTTTCTATTCCATTGTGGTTCCTTTGATATTCTTAGTATGGTTAGTAATTGCCTTGATGCGTGAAGGTGCAGACATTTTCATGATCAGGTGGTAATTTGACCAAAAAGTATGTTAAAAATCAGGTTGGAGAAGGAATCTTCAACCTGATTTTTTGTTATAGTACAAAACTCAAATATGAAAGGTGTAAGAATTCTTCAGGGCTTGGTGTTGGTTTGTATTTTGATGATACCTGTATTGGTCATTGTTTTCTTAAAATCCTTTGGGACCAATTATTATGATATCCCCGTTTTTTTTGAAAAAGGTGTTGAAAATCCATTTCAGGAATGTGATGTTAGTGAAAATGACCAGCATTATATACCGGATTTTGAATTGATCTCACATCAAAATATAAGCATGGGAAGAAAAGAGATGGAAGGTAAAATCACCATTGTTGATTTTTTCTTTACTTCCTGCCCAAGTATATGTCCCGTGATGAGTGCTGAAATGGAAAGGGTCGATGATGCCTTTAGGGATATCGATGAAGTCCAAATTTACTCCATTTCGATTGATCCGGAATATGATACCCCAGAGGTCCTACAAGCCTATGCTGAAAGGCATAACGCCACTCCTGGGAAATGGCAATTTCTCACAGGGGACAAAGAACGGATCTACGATTTGGCCCGCTGTGGCTTTATTTTGCCTACCCTTGATGGCTATGGAGAGCCTGATGATTTTGTGCACAGCGATAAGTTTGTACTCGTGGATGAATTGGGTAGGATCAGAGGGTACTACAGTGGTACCAACAGAGAAGATGTGGACCTTTTGATATTGGAAACAAAAATTTTATTACATGGAAAATAACAGTTTAATTCAAGAGCGGGACAATAAGGGAATGCTTAAAATCATTACCGCAATTGCAATCATTGTGCCTGTAGTGGTAGCAGTTCTTTTGTTTATGCCATCCAAAATAGACCTGGCCAGTGAATGGGTATTCTTTCTTCCCCACCTCAATGCGGTCATCAATACAGCTGCTACAGTAGCTTTGGTTATGGCTTTGGTTTTCATTAAGCAGAACAATATTGCGCTGCATAAAGCAGCCATGACCGTGGCATTTGGGCTAGGTGCTATTTTTCTGGTTTCCTATGTAATTTACCATGCTGCTGCTGAAAGTACTGTATATGGAGGAGAAGGGTGGATTCGACCTGTATACTATTTTATTTTAATCAGCCATATTATTTTGGCAGCAGTTGCGTTATTCCCTATCCTTTTGGCCTATTATTATGGCTATACGGATCAAAGACCTAAGCACAAAAAAATTGTTAAATTTGCTTATCCTATCTGGTTGTACGTAACCGTTACCGGTGTATTGGTTTACTTGATGATCAGTCCGTATTATAACTTTTAAACTAATTTTCTGAAAACATCGTTCTAATCATATGATGAAGTCGTTAAAAATAGGCCTATTTGTGTTGGTCTTTAACCTTTCTGGATATTTCTCAACTGCATATGCCCAATGTGCCATGTGCAGGGCTACGGTGGAGAATAATATCAGTAATGGCGAGACTTCTATAGGGGCAGGTTTAAATATGGGTATTCTGTACTTACTCATCATGCCTTATCTTGCTGCGATGGTTATTGGATTTCTCTGGTACCGAAATGCTAAAAAGAGAAAAGGAAAATTTGTCTTTTACGGAGATAAATTCTGATTTAAAAAAGCAAAGTTGACAATCAAACTTTGCTTTTTTACTTTTATCCTTCTTATGTTAAAGAAAAAAAGAACCCTTCTTCTTCTAACCATTATAGCAATTGGATTATTGCTCGCATTTAATTTTTTTATTAGTGGAAGGGAAAGCGCTGAAGTTTATTCCAAGACTGTCAGCAAAAAGGTCCAGCAGGTGCTTCAAGCATTTGATGATGATTTTATTGAGCTTTTAATGCAGAATCGTCCTGAAGAACCACTTTCATTTGGACGGTTGTCGATAGATGCGCAGCATCCATATTTTATTTTTGAGGATAATGGTAATCTTATTTATTGGTCTGACTTTACTTTTTTACCCGACTTTGATATCATAAAGGATCGTGTCAATGCTTATATTTATGAGGACCGTCAAGGCATTTATTTCTCAAAAATCAGGCGTTTTACCAGAAATGAAAAAGGATATTGGCTGGTACAGTCCTATCCTCTTTATTTCAAAAGGGAAATTCAGAATGAATTTCTTCAAACCGGTTTTAACAAAGCTGTTTTTGGAAATGATTTTTTAAGTATCTCACCTCAAAAAGAAGAAGGGTATGAGGAGATTATCAATGAAAGGGGAGAATATCTTTTCTCAGTTGCCTTTGAGGAAGGTTATGAACCTGTGGAGCAGACCAATAATATCACTTTATTGGTTTTTTTCTTTTCTCTTTTATCCCTCGTTCTTATTTTGGGTTATGAATTCATAAAAACACTTTGGATAAAAGGGCAGGGCCTTGCTGCCGTTTTCTACACAGCTGCTATTTTAGTTGCCATTCGTTCCTTGATGTTGTTTTTCGGTTTTCCTCAGGATTATTTTGATTTTGAACTTTTTGATTCAAGCAGGTATGCATCTTCCTGGTTAAACCCAAGCTTGGGAGACCTTTTACTTAATGTGCTTTGTTTTGCAGTGCTATTTTCATTGATGCTTGCTTTTATTAGGTTAAAGACATTTGTTAACCTAATTGCCTCTTTGAAAAACAGCTTCAGCAAATGGTTCTTTTTCATTCTGGTGTATGCGGTAGCATTGATCCTGCTCGTGGTTTTTTATGGACTTTACATCAATATTCTTAGTAATTCCCAATGGGAATTGAACATCCTAAGTTTACCCTCTTTGGATTACCTGAAAATGATAAGTTTGTTTATCATATTTTTAGGAGCAGCGGGATACACCCTTTTTTCCATTATGGGACTGAGTTTGGTGTTGGATGATAAAAAAGAGGATAAAGTTTATGCATTGAAAGTTTTGCTCTTATTCTCTTTACCTATTGTTATTCTACTTCTGTTTTATAATTGGGTACACCTTTTGGCTTTTATTACCCATATCATTTTTTTGGTGTCTATCATCACCTTTGATTTATATAAAAATATATTTAAACTTGGTTTAAACACCTTTTTGACCTTCTTTTTTGCTTGTCTGATTACGGCAATAATTGCCGGTATAGCCTCACATGATGTGTTCTTGAAAAAACAGTTGCAGTCTAAAATTAGGTTTGGAACACAGCAACTGGCTGAAAGTGATGTAATGGCCGAGTTTTTTCTTTCTGATATTATGGAAAGGATCAGACAAGATCTTTTTATAAAAAATGCCCTTTCAGATCCCTTTCAATCAAAGGAACAAATAGAAAGAAAAATCCGGAGAATTCACATGACCAATTACTTCGATCAATATGCATTGAGAGTTAAGGTGTTCAACGCTTCAGGAGAGAATGTATTGAGCCGCAGTGATGAGGAGACTTTGGAAACTTTACGAATTAGCTATGTAAACAGTGATTACCTTACTGCTGTGAGGAACCTGTATTTTATCAAAGGGAATGAAGAGAAGATGGGTAATCAATATTTTGCTTTTATACCGCTCTTCAGAGAGGACTTATTAATTGGAACCATCTATCTTGAATTAAAACAGCTTAGAATCCTTCCAGGGTCAGTGTTTCCCAAGCTTTTGATGGATAAAAATTACCTTTCTGGCCTGAATGAAACCAATTACGATTATGCAGTTTTCCAAGATACTGAGTTACTGTATTCGGTTGGAGTTTTCAATTATAGAGCTGATGATTTTGTAGAACTTTTGGATTCACCCAACCTATTCAATACCGGAATCTATAAAAAAAAGTACCACCATTTTGGAGTCAGCAGTGAGGATAAAATCATCGTTGTATCCTCTTCCATGTACTCTCTTTATTATATTCTGGCAGATATTTCATTGTTTTTTCTTTCATTTATTTTATTGACACTTTTAAGCTTGGGTGTTTATTCTTTATTGCGGGGGTTGAAAACTTTTAATTTCAATTATGCAACGAAGTTACAGATGTACCTCAACTTTGCTTTTTTCTTTCCTATTTTAATTATTTCTGCCATTATCTTAGGACTTTTGACCAGTTCTTATCAGGAAGAACTGCACAGACAATATTTTCAAAAAGCGACTTTGGTCAAAGACAACCTGGCAGGTATGTTGGAAAGGATGCAGGCAGGGGTTGCGGATCGGGATGATTTCATTGAAATGGTCAATAGTCTGGCGAGTACCACCAACCTTGAGATCAACGTATACAATGATCAAGGCTATCTGATGACCAGCTCGCAGCCCAATATTTTTGATAAACGGGTCTTATCAAAAAACATCAATCCGAAAGCAATTGTTGCTTTGATAGAGGGGCAAAATAACCTTGCATTGATGGCGGAAAAGGTAGGCTCTTTGAGTTACAAAACCGTGTATGCTGCAGTAAGGTCTTCTGATGGACAGGATATCCAGGCTATTGTATCGATTCCATTTTTTGAATCTGAAAATGAACTGGATATGTTAATAGCAGATGTGCTGAGCAACATTCTCAATATATTTGTTTTGGTATTTATCATTTTCCTATTTGTATCCTATTTTGTGTCAAAAAATCTCACATTTCCATTTAAGCTCTTAACCCAAAAGTTGAAGGTTACTGATCTGGAAAACAATGAACCCATGTACTGGCCTGCAAGAGATGAAATAGGGCTTTTGGTCAATGAATATAACAACATGCTCTTCAAGTTAGAAGCCAGTAAAAATGTACTTGCAAGCACGGAGAAAGAGTCGGCATGGAGGGAAATGGCCAAGCAGGTAGCACACGAAATTAAAAATCCTTTGACACCGATGAAGCTGACTTTACAGCACCTTTTGCGTTTACAGTCTGAAGGAAAATTGGATGATGTGCAAAAATTAAAGAAGCCATTAGAAACACTGATCCATCAAGTAGACACGCTGAGTGATATTGCTACTTCCTTTTCCACCTTTGCAAAAATGCCTCTTCCCAAAAATGAAGCGATGGATTTTCGGAAGGTTGTTCAGGACACGCTGGAACTTTTCAAAAACAGGGAGAAGGGAACAATAAGTTTTGATGACCTCAGCCTGTCCGAAAAACTAATGGTGATGGGAGATGATCATTTGTTTGGGCGGGTAATTTCCAACTTGATCATCAATGGTATCCAATCCGTGGAAGAACCGATAAAACCAGAAATAAAGGTATTGCTCAAAGAAGAAAACTCTCAGGTGATTTTGGAAATCAAGGATAATGGGAAAGGAATTCCGGAGGAGCTGAAAGACAAAATTTTCGTTCCCAATTTCAGTACAAAATCCGAAGGATCTGGCCTTGGACTTGCTATAGCCAAAAGAGGGGTAGAGACTGCCGGAGGACGAATTTGGTTTGAAACAACTTTGGGAGTAGGTTCTACTTTTTACTTGGCTTTTGATTTGGCTAAATAAGATTTTTTTAACTTTGATTTTTGATTTACTGGCATTTAAACCCTTGATTTTCTTTCTTCAATCATAAAAATTACATTAGTGTGAATTTTGTGTGGTAATATGCCAAGGGGGAAATGTTTTCTTTTTCTTATTTTGCTCTTTTTTGTGGGAGTCTCAGGGGTTGCTGCGCAGACAACAACCTGCAGGCATGTATCATTGGAGCTTGCATCCAAACCATTTTTGTTGGACTCTTTGAGTGTAATTGAAGAAAGCATTCAGGTAACAGATGGGAAAGAAAATACTTTGGATTTCTCTTTTCATTTTGGTTCAGGTATGATCCAAATTATTCTTCCAGTGGAATATGAAGAGGAGATGGTATTGGTTTGTTATGAGACATTTCCTTATTCCTTTCATCAAAGGATTGCAAAAAGGACCTTAATGGCTGATTATGATTCTATGGCCTATTTCAAAGAGGGGAGGGAGGCAGCTATTCCGGCATTTGACTTTAGAGAGGAGCTTTTTCCTTCTACCAATCTGAATAAGTCCGGTAACCTCACGAGAGGAATATCTTTTGGCAATACCCAAAATCTTTTTGTCAATTCATCCCTTAACCTGCAGATGAATGGACAACTTTCAGAAAACCTAAATATTCGGGCCAGTATAACGGATCAAAATGTACCTTTCCAGCCAGAAGGGAATACGCAGCAATTGCAGGACTTTGATAATGTATTGGTCGAGCTTTATAATGACCGGTTTAACCTTGCCGCTGGAGATGTGGTCTTACAACAGCGGAAATCCGAATTTCTTCGCTATTACAAAAACGTGCAGGGGGCCCAACTGACAACAGACTACAAAATTGGAGATAAATGGAAAGCATCAACCCAAGCTGCAGCATCTGTAGCAAAGGGTAAATTTGCTTCCATTATCCTGGAAGTTTCAGAGGGTACATTGGGTCCTTATCGGATTCCAGGGCCTCAAAATGAACGTTTCGTGATCATCATGGCCAATTCTGAAAGGGTTTTTCTGGATGGTAAACAGTTGCAAAGAGGGTTTAATTACGATTATGTGATAGATTATAACCAAGGGGAAATTACTTTCACTCCCAATGTGCTCATTACGCAGTATACCAGGATCAGAATTGATTTTGAATTTGCCGAAAGAAATTATACCAGATCGATTTTAACAGCCAATCACATTCAGGAAACGGATAAGGTTACTTTTTATATGAATTTTTACAGGGAACAGGATAATAGGAATCGCCCACTTTTCTTCGAGTTTTCCGATGCCGAAAAACGGCTTTTGGCATCTGTTGGGAATAATTTGAATGAAGCTTCTGTACCAAGGGTGGATTCTGTGGCTTTTGATCCTAACCGTGTGCTGTACAGGAAGGTGCAGGATGTGGATGACCAAGGGAATCCCATAGAATTTTTTGAATATTCCACAGACCCTGAGCAGGCCCGTTTTGCTGTGGGATTTTCTGAGGTAGGTCAGGGTAATGGGGACTATGTGAGAGACCGTCAATTGGCCAACGGACCTGTTTTTGTTTTCCGCCCCCCTATTAATGGCATCTCTCAAGGGAATTATTCCATTTTGTCCCCACTACCTGCCCCCAATAAAAAGCAGATGTTTACCACAGGCGCAAGGATCAAGTTAAGTGCGTATGAGCAGGTTTATACCGAAATGGCATTTTCCAATGTGGATCAAAATCTTTTTTCAGAAATAGACAATGAGACCAATAATGGTGTCGGAATCAAGTCGGGATTTATTTCTGAAAATAGGCCTTTAGAAAAATTAAAAGGATATCGCTTCAATGCCATAACGGAATTTGAGTATAACTCTAATAATTTTAGTTTCATTGATCGCTTAAGATATATTGAATTTGACCGGGACTGGAGTCTAACTCAAGAGGACATGTTGGAAGCTGGTCATGAGCGTATTTTCAACGGTGGTTTTGAATTCAATAAGGACCAACACAACCAATTGAGTTACCGGCTTAATTTCAGGAACCGGGGTTCCATTCAGTCCGGTGTCCAACATCTTGCCAAATTTAACCAACGAATAGGTGGGAGAATTTTTCTCAAGAATGAATTGTTTGTTTTGGATTCTGATGTAAGGAATCTCAATTCAGACTGGCTGAGGTATACAGGAGATGTTCAGTACAGATCAAAGGTTTTGGTTCCCGGATACAGATTGATGCTGGATAGAAATGCGGTAAGGAACACGGAGACAGATTCAGTGGTAAGCACTGCGATGAACTTTGTGGAACACATGGCTTATATCAATAGCAATGATACCTTACCTTATTCCTTTTTTATCAATGCTTCAGTAAGGGAGGATCTTTTCCCTGTCAATGGGATTTTGGTTCCAGATACAGAAGCTTTTCAGACCATGTTTGGACTGAAAAGAAAGTTTAAAGACCATGATCTTAGCGCAACTTTTACCTACAGGGAATTGGAGTTTTTAAGATTGGATTCAGAAAAGGAGACTACTGTCTTGGGCAAGGTAGATTACCTGGGGACCATGGCCAAGGGAGCTATAAGAAACGAGCTCAGTTATGCCCTGGGTAATGGCAGGGAATTTCGCCGGGAGTTTGTTTTTCTTCCTGTACCCACTGGAGAGGGTACTCATACTTGGAGGGATGACAATGGTGATGGCATTCAGCAATTGAATGAGTTTTACCTGGCAGTGAATCCTGAAGAAAAAAACTTCATCAAAGTGTTTGTACCCACTACTGAATTTGTACAGGCTTTCACCACGATTTTCAATTATCGCCTGAATGCCAGATTTCCTGATTCTTGGAGAAAAGAGGCGGGGCTTAAGCAGTTTATGCAAAAATTTTCCAATACGACAAGTGTGAGTATAGAGAAAAAAATTACATCCAATGAATTTTGGGACAGGATCAACCCTTTTGTGGGGGGCTTTGCAGATGAAGACCTGATTTCTGTAAGACAGGTGATCCGTTCTTCTTTTTTCTTCAACAGATCCTCGGCCAAATATGGTTTTGATTTTTCTGTTTTTGACAGTCAGAATAAGCAATTGTTGGCTGGTGGGTTTGATGATTTGATTCAAAAGGACTTGAGGCTAAATACCCGTTACAATATCAATCAAAATATCAATCTTCGCTTGCTCGGACAAACAGGGAACAGGATCGCCAATTCAGATTTTTTGGATAACCGCAATTATACCATTCAACAATATGGTTATGGGCCGGAATTAGCCTACCAACCGAGCAGTGTGTTTAGGACAACCATCATGTATCAATATATGGAAAAGGTGAATGAAGCCAATACAGAGATCAATGAAAGGGCAATGATCCATCAAGCGGGATTGGACTTTAGGTTTGCCAAGGCAATTAAAACCACCATCAATGCCAACTTCAGGTACATTTATATTGATTATAACGGGCAGCCCAATACCCCCACGGGCTATGAAATGCTGCAGGCCTTAACGATTGGGAACAATGTGACCTGGTCTTTAAATTGGCTGCAAAAAATCGGGGAGGGATTACAGATGAATATGGTGTATGAGGGAAGAAACTCGGAAGGATTGGGCAGACTGGTACATATCGGCCGAATGCAGGTGACGGCATTATTTTGAAAAGCCTTAAAGGAATTTTGTTTTTTTGCCACAAAGACACTAAGGCACTAAGGTGTTTTCTTTTCGGATCTTTGTGACTTTGTGACTTGGTGCCTTTGTGGCATGTTAAAGTTTTGTCAACTCCAACTTCCTGAATTCCACTTCTGCCCCTTCTGCCTGAAGGGCGATTTTGCCTTTGGTGGCGGTAGCTCCAAATCCATGGTTGACCAGGTCACCATTGACCCATACCATGACCTCATCTCCTTGACATTCGATCAGCATATGGTTCCATTCTCCCAAAGGTTTTTCAGAGCCATCTGTGAGGTTAAGGATACGCCGGCCTTTTCCTTCTGTTACTCCCCAGTTCTCCCTTGGACCTCTTCGGGCTTCCATGTCCGGAACCTGAATGTCTTCACCGATTACCCAAAAATCCCCTGCATTTTCATGCATCATCTGTACTTCTATGGATTTGGGGAACATGTCATAGAGAAATCTGTGGCTAGAAGCATGGACTAAAACTCCACAATTCCCGGGTTCACCAGGAAAGCGGTATTCCACTTCCAAGCGGTAATTTTCAAATTCCTTTTCGGTAATCAGGTGTCCCAGTGGGGTGCCTAGACTAACCAACATGCCCTCCCGAACGATAAATGGTTTCCTCAAAGAGGAATCCTTTTCCAGTTCAGGTACATCCATATACCAACCACTAAGGTCTTTTCCATTGAAAAGACTTTGGGCGGAGCTTTCCAAAGCTAAAAGTAAAATAATGAGCGTAATCCGAAATTTCATACCTCAAGATACAGAAATTATACCTTTTCGGGAAAACTTTTGTGAGGACTTGAATTCATGCCATTTGAACTTATTTAAAAACTGAACTAAGTGGTGTAATTTCTATGTATTGTAAACTGTCTTTTTCAAAATAATTAAATAAATGGTCATTTGGCCCAAAATGAATAGGCATATACTGGATATCAATTAATGCTGCTGTAGGCGTATCATCAACAGCACATTTTATCAAATGTCTGCTTAATGTTTTCCTGTCTGAATGCTGGGATACAATTAAAAAAAGCTGATCATTATAAAGTGTGAAATCCATAACTCTTGTGTATTCTTGTAAATCAACCTCTGCTTTAGCGTATTCCTCCATAGTGGCAAACCACTTGTTTTCCGAGAAATTATAGTTGATTTCTTCAGGTACTGAGAATTTTCTTTTTGAAAGCATTTTCCCTTTTTTATTAATAGTCAGGAGCATTTGATGGAACGGATTTAAAAGGTGGATTTTGTTGTCTTTTACAAACACCTTAATATACTCCGCAACGGGATGTTCCAAGGTTTCTTCAAACAGGAGTTTTGAGCTTTGATTTTTGATATTGTATAGATAAATTTTGAATTGATTCAGTTTTTCGAACTCAAAGGTGCCAATAATGAGGTGATTTTTATCAAATTTTGTAAAATCTGAAATGAATTCGGTCGAGGGAGTGTCTATGGTTAATACTTTGACATTATAGGGATTTTCAGTATCGATAAAATGAAATTCATTTGGGGAGATTTTTAAAATCGCAAGAGTCTCTAGGTCGAAATAATTTAATTTGGAAACATATTGCCCTTTGATTTCAAATCCTGCATAAGTTTGCTTCATCTCGACCAGCTGAATGGCCGAATCCAATTTGTTCTCCCTGTATATATCCAGCTGTGTTCGGAAGTTGTGGAGAATAAAAAAAGCATCTTGATGAAAAGACATAAGCAGTTCATTGGGGTTTCTGATTTTTTCAATCTTTATTGTTTGCTCAATATCATGAAATGATTCCTTTTGGTTTTCGCAGGAAGATTGAAAAATCAGATGGCAAAAAAGACAGATACACCGAAGGTAATGTTTTGCTGATTTCATTTTACAGAAGGATTAGTTTGGAAATAATGACTGCTTTTTTCCAAATAATTTTCAAAATAACGCGTGCTGTCCCAGAGAACTTTAATCTTGTTTTCATTACCGAATAACATGGCTTTTTTCTTGGAATTGGAAAGCACTATGACTAAAGTAGATGTATCGTTTGCGCTGAGATTCAATCTGTCTGCGTATTCTGAAAAGCAGGAATTACAACGGTCAAGATCAATGATAGCAAACTGAGGCACTGCATTGATTTTATTTTCAAGTTCCCTATTTACCTGACTGGTTTCTTTAGTACATGCCACGAACAATAAAATCAAAACAAAGGATACTTTACTCCACACTGAACACATCATATACAATTTCATCTTCTTGTAAACCATCATAATTGGGATGAATTCTTGGTATGTAAATGCCTTTTGGACCAAGAAATAATAGTCTTGGATCATAAGTTCTGGAATTGATTCTGGTGGTGCCTAAAAATTCACCATCAAGCCTGTAAGAAAGAATTTCAAAATTCTTTATCAAGTAAGGATTATTGGAATAGTTTTTTGGTGAATTAGGGTTGACTGTTGGAACATACCTCAGCCTATGTATAATATTTTTATTTCTATCCAATAAAATTTTTCCATATACATATCCTTCTAATGACATTTCCAGCCATTTTCCATCATAATTTTCTTTTGGGACTGGTTTTGGGTTGGTGCCAATGCCTCCATTCATAGGTATTGCTTTTGACTCAATTAAAACTCCATTTTCGCCTATGATATGATAAACTGTATCTGAGAGGTTCCATGAAAAATACCATTCTTCCTTATCAATTTTTATTCTTGAAAAGGTTTCATCAATCCACCTTTGGTTATTCATAAATGAAGGTTTTTTTACATAGGGATATGATTTAAAGTTTCCTGATTCTAAATCAAGACTATGCTCATGGATAAAACCATCATTCTCTATACTTTCATTTGTTAATTGAAAGACTGAAAAGTGTAATTCATTTTCAAAGATTATGTTTGGCATGGAAGGAGTACCTACGTGGTTGATTAAGCCATCCACGTCACTGTTGAATTCATTATGCCTAATTCTATCTATAATATTCCCTTCTACATTTACAATAAGAGAATTCTTCAAAATAAATTGTGAAAATAGAAAAATTGAATCCTGATTATGATAATAGAACGTATTGAGTCTTTCTATTCCATTCATTCCCTCTCTATCAATGTTGATTCGGCCAATAAGGCTTTGTTCAGATAAACTGTAGATGTCCAATGAATAGTTGACCTGATTTAAAACCAATAAAGAATCACCCACAGACTGATAAATGAAAAATTCATAAGTGGATACTTCATCTAGTGGAAATTTAACTGATTTAGATTTAATTAAAAATTGATTTCCCGAATTTTTGAAAATTGTGGAATTATCACATGAGATCAATAATAATTGAATAACCAAAACGTTGACAAATAGTATCCTCATATACTATATTTTTTAAAATATTAAAATAAATATAATCAACTTGAAAGTTAAGTAACAAGTTGATTATAAATTAGATTGATTTACTGTTGGGAACCCCCACACTGAATATCAGGACAGTCCCCACCTGTTCCTCTACATGCTCCTGGGTCATTAGGAACTGTTTTGAAAGCACATATTAGACATCCTGTATCTGGATCAACAGCGCATGCACTATTACTTGAAAAACTGATTCCTGCTGACATAATCAATGTCAAAATTGAAGCTTTTAAGAAATTTTTCATAAAGATTTGGTTTTAGTTAATGATTTAGTTATGAAAGCAAAAAAAATAACTAAGTCAAGAGTTTTGTCTGATTTTTACATTTTTCCCCTTGAGATGAATGCTCATTAGCGCAGAAAAAGGATAAGTTGACAAACGGTATTGCCATAAACCTATTTTTTTGAGTATTTCAAACCCTAAATTAAACCCTTATGAAAATCAATTTCCTTGCATTGAGTGCTTTCGGTGTACTTATTTCCATTTCTGTACAGGCCCAGGTAATTCAACAATCCTATAAAGACCAGGTAGAAACTTTGGTGCAAGATCCCACCGTAAAAAAAGCTTTTGAATATATCCTAAGTATTGATGAACAGACGGTACAGGATATGATTACCCTGACAGAAATTCCATCGCCTTCCCATCATGAAGAAGAAAAAGGGAAGGTCTTCGCCGAGATGCTCAGAAATGCCGGGGCCGATAAAGTTTGGACAGACGAAGTGGGCAATGTGATTGCACTTAGGAAGGGAACAAAATCCGAAAGGACTTTTTTGGTGGAAGGTCATCTGGATACGGTTTTTCCTTTTGGTACCGATGTGACCGTCAAGGAAAGAGGGGATACCTTATTTGCTCCCGGAATTACAGATGCCAATAGATCCTTGGCCATTGTGGTGGCCTTACTCAAAACCATGGTTCATGAAAATATCCGAACCAAAGACGATATCTGGTTTGCAGGCACGGTGGGTGAAGAGGGTTTGGGAGATCTGAAGGGCATGAAACACTTATTCAGGGAGGGAGCACACCCACTGGCAGCCCATATTGCCATCGATGGTGGAGGATTGGAAGATATTGTAAATGGAGGCATTGGTTCGTTAAGATACAAAGTGACCTTCAAGGGACCAGGAGGTCATTCTTATGGGGCTTTTGGGATAGGGAATCCTCACAATGCACTGGCCCAGGCAGTAGTTTCCTTTGTGCCTAAGGCAGATGATTTTACCAAAGAAGGGCCTAAAACCACCTACAGTGTTTCAGTACTTGGAGGAGGCACCTCGGTAAACTCCATTCCATATGAATCCTGGATGTTGGTAGATATGCGTTCAGAAAGTCAGGAAAAACTACAGGGTATCAATCAATTATTCTTGGAGTCCATACAGGAAGGATTGGAAAAAGAAAATGCCATTATCCGTCGAGGCAAAGCTTTGACTGTGGATATTGAAAAAGTTGGGGACAGGCCCAGTGGTGTGGCAGATCCTGATTCTCCTTTGATTCAGCAGACCATGGCGATTGCTAAGTACCTTTCAGGCAATGATCCAGTTCTGAGCTCCAGTTCGACCAATAGTAATATTGCCTTTTCCTTAGGCGTTCCAGCGGTGACCATTGGCCGTGGAGGTTTGGGAGGCGGTGCCCATAGCTTGGACGAATGGTGGATCAATAAGGATGGACATTTGGCGATTCAGCAGGCGCTGTTATTGATTTTGATGCAGGGGGGGTGGAATTGATTACAGTAGGACTATAATGGGGGGAATATAGGTTGATTTTTTTGTCTTGATCAAAAGAAAATGTCAGAGTTGATTGTATAGAGGAGAAATGGGTTCAGTTTGTTGAAGTACATCTCCTTAAATCATCTTAACCCTCGATAAACATTTTATCGATCCGGTTTTGGAGTTCTTTGATTTCTTCAGCCACAGAAATGTTTTTATCAAGGAGATGGATGACGATCTTTTTTTTCTTAATCACGCAGCTTGTAGTACCAGGTTGCAGACTGATTACCCATGCAAGAATCAGCGTTTTTAAGGGATCCTGATTGTGTTTGATCGCTATAAAGTCGGGATCTGTTGGTACAATCCGCAAAAATACCCTTCTTGCTACATCCCAACCTCCTCTAATGGCTGTTAAAATAAAATAGAAAAAAAAGCGGATAAACTCCAAGGGATGTAATACCCATTTACCTGGTGGCATACTGTAAATACTGATTACAGTGGTAGCCGATATGAATAGAACCACGAGCCAAATTTCGCTAGGTTTATGTCCTCCTAATAAAATGATCCAACCTGCTCCAAACAGTGCAAATCTCACGATGAAGCTTTTGAAGAGGATGCTGCTTTTTATTTTCCGGATACCTGATTTCATGGTTGTCATATTTATCTGAGGAATAAGAACAAGGTGAGGAAAAATATAAAGAAGCTAATACCGACTACCTCCCAGCGTCTCAACAATGCTTCTGCGGAGGAACTGATCTGTATTGTTTTTTTATTATCTATGAATTTATTGATGATTTTCTCGGCACTTTGTCGGGATTGCATGAGTGACTGTAGCGAAGCCATTGCTTTTTGAAAAGGCTTTTCAATTTTCCTCCATAACCAGAGTAGGATATAAAGGAAGTCACCTGCGGGTATCTGAGGTTTTTCTTGAGGCCACCTATTGAGAAAAGAGAACTTTAGCGTAAAAATTACAACAAGTCCTCCTGCGGTGAGAAGGATTGGCCAAAGCGCAGTCCATATAGTAATGGGATTCCAGAAAAAAGACAGCATACTTTCTTCTCCTATAATCAAGGACATTAACTCTGAGGATAGAAGCGTAGGGGACATTGTCCACCAACCTCCAGCGAACAGAAGAAATATCCATGGAAGTATAAAACTTGGAATTTTATTTTCTTTGGGGGGCTCTACTTGTCCCAGTAGGTGTAAAAAACGGCTCAGTAATAATGTTGTTGTGATAGCCGATAGACTTAACAAATAGGAGAAGAAATCAATGCCTGGAAGATTGGTTTTTCCAAGAAAGGTTTTGAGCAGGTATTTTGTCCAAAGTCCACCGGTAAGCGGTCCACCCGCTATGGCCAAAACCCCTAAGCCTAATCCTAACCACATCAATATTCGCCAATATCCTCCTACTTTAGCAGGAAGTGCTGTTCCCAAAAACAAAAGGGCCTTAGCTGTGCCGTGGTTGAATCCATAAAGCGCAATTGCAGGCAGGATTATTCCTGCAGGGAAGCCTCCATACAATCCAAGTCCCAGAAATGCGGTCATAAGACCCATTTGACTGATGCTTGAATAAGCGAGATTGGTTTTAGGGTCAACCTGAAGTAAGCCTATGATCACTGCACCTAGAGCAGCTGTAAAACCGAGAGATACTATGAGTAAGCTGAAAGAAGGCCATGTTACCAATCCTACAGGAGTAAAATGCATCCAGCCAACCAATCCAGCTTTTATCATGGCACCGCTAAGTACTGCACTGGCCGGTACAGGAGCTGCGGGGTGCGCCAAGGGAAGCCAGAAATATAAAGGAATAGCCCCCACCTTAACACCAAACCCAATCAGGCCCAATAGGAAGATGAAGGGGCCATTTGAAGCACTCGCCAGTGCGGGAGGTATGTCAGCGAGGAGCATACTCCCTGCACTTTGGACTGCCAGAAATAAAGCACTGATAATAAATAGTTCGCCGATAATGGACATCACCAGATAAACCTTCGCGGCTTGGCGGGCAGAGTGAGTTTGGCTATGGATTACTAATCCATAGGAGGCAAAGGTCATCAAAGCAAAAAATGTGTAGAAAGAGGCAGCATCTGCTGCAATAAGCAACCCGAAATTCCCTGCCATAGCAGTTCCAAAATAGAAGTAAAAACTGCTATTTCTAGCATCTTCTTTTAAGTACAGTCCGGCAAAAAATCCAGAGCTGGCCCATAAAATCCCTGTCAGCAACAGAATTATCCGCCTTGGTGTATCAAGAGAAAAGTGGGTTCCTAAAATGAACCAATCCAGACTGATTTCGGGTACTTCCACCAATCCTGTCCAAATGGCAGGTAAAGAGGCGAAAATAAAAATAGTAGGGGCATTCCGAGATCCAGCAGGAAGGAATGCGGTAAGCAGCGCGGCTAAGAGCGGCAATATGATAACGAGCAACCAGATCATGGCAAGTGAAGATAAAACCGATCAGCTATTTCGCGGGCAAAGTACAGCGGACTGTTTGTGGAGGCAGCAAATAACCCTGCTGCAAGGGAAAACAGTCCAGTCAATAGCACTGGGATTAACAATAATGCTTCGGTCTCCCAGCGGCCCGAACAACGGGGCTGAATAGTACTAGGTTCTGGTTCACAAAACCATGCCCTGTAAACGATGGGTAGAAAATAAGCTGCATTCAATGCACTGCTAGCAAGTAGAACCAGCACTACCCAATAAGTTTCCGCTTCAACAGCCCCTAGTCCAAGATACCATTTGCTGACAAATCCTGCAACGGGTGGGAGACCGATCATGCCAAAGGCTGCAATGGTAAAAGCAACCATGGTAATGGGCATGCGTCGACCGATGCCATTGAGTTGGCTGATTCTATAATAACCATAAGTCTCGGCCACATTTCCAGCTGCAAAGAACATGGTGATTTTCATGATTCCTTGATGGACAAGGTGGACTATTGCTCCAGTAGTACTCAGGACTCCTGTGATGGCCACGCCCAAAGCAATGTAGGAAAGCTGGCTGATAGTGGAGTAAGCAAGCCGTTTTTTGAAGTCGTCCTGGTAAAAAGCTTTTACCGAACCGTAGATTATTGTAAAACCTGCAAAAATCGCCAACGGGGTAAGCAGATTCATCTGTTCAGATGTCTGGACTCCATAAATGTCATAAACCAAGCGAATAATTCCAAAGGCTCCGGCTTTGACCACGGCTACGGCATGCAAAAGAGCACTTACAGGTGCAGGGGCTACCATGGAAATAGGCAACCATCCATGCAGTGGGAAAATTGCGGCTTTTACAGCAAGGCCACTCAACATCAGAAAAAAGACAATGGTCAATTGGAGTCCATTTTCCGGAGCCAGGCTCGCTATAATCTCGGTCTGGCCAAAATAAATCGGGCCTGCGAGCACAAACAAACCGACTACACCCAAGAATAAAACTGTACCCCCACCGATGGTATACCAAAGGTAAGTCCTGCCCGCTTCTACGGCTTTATCGTCTCCACGGTGTACCACCAATGGGTATGTCGACAATGTGAGGAACTCGTAGAAAACGAAGAAGGTAAGTACATTTCCGGAAAGGGCAATTCCCGTACTGGAGGTAACACAAAGGCTGAAAAAAGCAAAAAAACGTCTTTGGTGTTTTCCGCCCTTCAAGTAACCAATGGCGTAGATCGTGGTAACCAACCATAGTACTGATGAAAGTGTGGCGAAAAGCAGTCCCAATTGATCTATATGTAGTGCAAAAGTCAGATCCGGGGCCAGACCAAAAATGAAAGTGTATGATTCCCCCCGCAGGTAACCCGCAAAAACCCAAGCTACAAGGACCACTTTAGCAATAGCACCAAAGAGGTTAAGGAAATTCCTGGCGAGGACCTGCTTTTCCTCCAGGAGCAAGATCACAATTCCCGGTATCAGGGAGCTAATGAGAATCAGCAAAAGCAACAAACTATTCATTTCCATACCGACCTCCTTTCACTATTGATTGAATACCGGATCCAAAGCTTTCACTTCCTTCCAGAAACTGTATCAGATTTTCTGCTGGTATGACGATCAAAAAGGATCCCAGTGCCAAGATAAGGGCGCAGATCTGTAAGCTTTTTGGGACAGAACGGAAATGGTTTATTTCTCGGCTGGGAGCAAAAGCCAAGCGCAATAGCATAAAGACGTAACCTGCAGTCAGTAAGCTGCCTAACAAGATGGCAGGGGCCCACCACCATTGACCGCTGAGGAATACTCCTTTTAAAAGCATCCATTTAGCCATAAAACCTCCGCTTGGCGGAAGTCCGATTAAACTCACCCCGGCAATGCCAATAGCCATTGCGGTCATCGGCATCCATGCTACCAGATCCCTTAGGGATTCTATCCTATCGTGTCCCAAAGCCATGATAATTATTCCAGCTGATAGAAATAGAGAGGATTTGGCAAAAGCATGTGAAATTACTTGAAAGATGCCTGCTGTCCAAGCCGGAGATAGCCAATTAGCTGAATCTGAAGATATTCCAGGGGCTATAATCAGCAATGGGAACATCATTAGTAAATATCCCATTTGAGCAACACTTGAATGGGCAACAAGAAGCTTAAAGTTCGTCTGTAAAAGCGCCTGCCAGGAACCCCACAGCACTGCTGCAGCGCCTGCAATTCCTATGAGTTGTCCTGCAGCGAAGGTCAGGGAGACCTCAAAAACTTCAGTCCACAACCTGAGCATCATGTAAAATGCCCCTTTAACTACCAAAGCGGAAAGTAAAGCACTCACGGGAGCCAAGGCTGCAGAATGGGCAGGTGGGAGCCAAAAATGAAAAGGAAAGGCGGCCTTTTTGATCATTAAACCAAGAGTAATAATTATCAGGGCAAAGTTGGTTGTTTTACCCGGCTTAAGAACCTCACTCAAATGTTCAAGATCAAGGGTTCCGGTACTCCCATAGATCAGTGCTACTCCAAATAGATAGGCCATTGAACCGGCAATTGCTGCCAATAGATAGCGTAAGCCGGACTTCAGAGCATTTTTCTCACCCGAAAGCACAGCCAGGCCTACCGCACAGATAGTAATGATTTCTATGGTTACATAGAGGTTAAACAGGTCATTAGAGAGAAAAAGTCCATTCAGGCCTGCCCAAAGGAAAAACCATAAAGGCCAGAATAGCGGGAACCTCCCCTTAGAAGCCTCTCTGGCCCGGAAGTACCACCAGGTATATAAGCTGATGAAAACCCCTATTGTAGCAGTCAAACCAATGAATACCGCAGACAAAGGATCCATCCGTAACAATATTCCCAAAGGAGGTTCCCATCCACCCAAAATATGAATAACGGTTCCTTTTTGTATCACTTCTATAAATGAGACTAAGGCCAAAATTCCGATCAAAAAGCTTCCCCAAAGGCCAATTATAGCTCTTCTATTGATCCTGAAAATGAGACTTAGTATAGCCAAAAATATAGGTAAAGCTACCAAAAGAGCAGGAAATGATGATGTGGGGAAGTTTATCATTTTTCGTCCGTAAAGGTTTCTTCTCCACTGAATTTATGTATACGTCTTGCCAATGACAGAGCAAAAGCAGCAGCGGTCACAGCTACCACGATTCCTGTTATTACCAAGGCATGGGGAACAGGGTCTGCGTAAGAAAGGGAATCTCGGTCTGCAAAACTTACTAAACAGAGGAAGACACCTCCTCCCATAATGATGGTTGCAATGATTTTCCTTAAAAAATGTTTTGCAAGAAACAATCCCCCAAGACCAATGGCAAAGAGAACCACTGAGGTTATACTGTAAATTTTATAAGTTTCCATATTTCATCTTCAAGTGCTAGGTTCGATTTAGATTAGGAACTCTTTAATTTATTTCGTTAAAAAGGCAAAAATTGCCGTGAGGGCAGCTGCAATGCTTACCGCCCCGAATGTTTCTATCATCAATATCAGTAATCCTGCATAGGCGGGAGGATATTCAAACAGGGCTCCTCCTGTGGTCATGAATATCAAACCTAAGAAAAGGAAAAAACCCAGACCAGCAGTCAGCATTAACAAGCGTAGCCGGCGTGGGATTTCTGTGAAAACCGGCCAGCCTCCCAAGTGAAGCAGTATTCCAATCGCCCCCCACATTACAGCAGCCTGAAACGCACCCCCAGGCCCCATTTTTCCAAAATACAGGAGGAAAGCCCCAAAAAGGAATAATACCGGTATAAAAATCAAAATTGCCTGACGAAGTATTGGGTCTTGTGAGGGAGTAATACCCGCTTTACGGTATTGCTTTATTCCACCTGCTGCAAATATTGCCAATAGCCCCATTAGAATAACTCCAATTTCCAGCCAAGTATCATATGCACGGTAATTAAGCAAAACAGCAGTAACCGGGTGTTCCACCCCGGATTCAGAAATCTTGGATCCGGCAAGTGCAGTTAATCCACCGCCTTCAGGAATATTCCAGACCGCTTCCAGTGAAATGAGAAGAAAAAGCAGTAATCCTATACCCAAACCGATTTTTGGAAAGAGTTCGGACCTGTTCTTTACTTCAACAGAATTATTTGGTTTTACTTCAATGACATTGTGATTTTTTGAAAATGTAAGCGAAAAGTCCCGTAAAGAATCAAGCAGCAGCACACCCATAAATCCGGAAGCAATAGCAGCCTCGGCAATGGCTACATCCACTGCACCTAATCGGATCCAAGCCAAAGCTAAGGTCAAACCAAAAGCGAAAAAAACAAAAACTGCTTTGCTTAGCTTCGGTGCAAGCATGCACCGAAAAGCAAGGTATACTGAAAGTAAGGCCAGCAATATATCGATCAAAATATCCACTATTCCTCCCTTCTGTTTTTAGATTTGTCCTGTCCCCTTTGGAAACGTGCGATGAGATAACTGGATGTGGCACTTGAAAGGAGTGTCAATATCCAGATCAAGAAAATCTTAACTGAAGTCCAAGGTGATGCAATGTATAAGGCCATGCCCGCTGCGATAAAGCCAAGTCCTAAATTATCGGCATTAGTCAGGGCGTGTAGGCGGGAGAATAAATCCGGAAAACGAAGTAAACCCAATGTTCCTGCCAGAAAAAAGAAACAGCCCGCCAATAAAAGTAGAACGATTAACAATTCCTTTATCATCATGGCATTTTTTCTTTCTTTTTTTTCCAGACCTGAACCAAACAGATTACCAAAATAATGGATAACACATTGAAAGTAATTACCACATTAAGCAAAGTAAGATCATTCAGGTAACCGGCCATTACCATCAGTATGGCCATGCCAGCAGTACCGAAAAGTTGGGTGGTCAGCAAGCGGTCTGCAATTGATGGGCCCCGCCAAAGCCGAATTAAACCCAAACCAATGTTGAGCAGAAGGAAGATGATCACTATGATGAAAAAGCTGTCCATTCAAGCAAATTATTTTGACCAAAAAGGGAGCTACTATTAAACCGAGAGCAATATTGTCATATACGCTCCTTGATTGGAAATGTTTAAGGTTTTAAAATAACGAAAAAATTAATTATAATTTTTGTTTGAACCCTTAAATTAATAGCTTATACCGTTTTATAGGCTGTTCATTTTTTCAGCCATACTTATTTTAATGGCTTCAATAGGATCAGGTCCATCAATAGGATAATGTTTTTTCTCATATCCATCAATATCTTAAAGCTATTATCTACTTGTATCCACTATAATATCTCTACCATATTTCTAAATATATCCCGAAGCATTTTTCCATAATATTCCCTTCAATTTCTCCCAACCCATATCAAAAAATATCACTTTGTAAATATCAACCAATATCGAACGCTACCTATATCGCTGAAGGCATGTTTCCATTTATATCACTAGGCATATATCATTTTGAACTTCGTTCCACCTCCCTCAAATTCTCCAATTTCTTATTTCTCAGGAAGCCATTGATGTCCTCAAAGTGTTCCTTAACTCTTTTATTTCCAAACTCAAAAACCTTGGTGGCCAAGCCATCGAGGAAGTCCCTGTCGTGGGAAACCAGGATCAAAGTGCCGTCAAAATCCTTTAAAGCATCCTTTATGATGTCCTTGGTACGCATATCGAGGTGGTTGGTAGGTTCGTCAAGGATAAGCAGATTGACCGGCTCCAATAAAAGTTTGATCATGGCCAATCGGGTTTTTTCTCCTCCGGATAACACCTTTACTTTTTTGTTTATATCATCACCTTTGAACATAAACGCGCCCAAAAGGTCCTTGATTTTGGAGCGGATTTCTCCTACAGCAATCTGATCTATGGTTTCGAAGATAGTCAGGCTTTCATCCAGCAGTGAAGCCTGGTTTTGGGCAAAGTAACCTATCATACTATTGTGCCCCAGTTCACAACGGCCTTCAAAGTCGATTTCTCCCATAATGGCTTTGATCATGGTGGATTTACCTTCCCCGTTTTTACCAACAAAGGCCACTTTTTGTCCTCTTTCAATGGTCATGGAAGCATTCTTGAATACCACATGTTCACCATAGGATTTGGTAAGTTCTTCGACTATTATCGGATACTTTCCGGACCTCGGGGAAGGAGGAAAGCGTAGTTTCAGGGCAGAAGTGTCCACTTCATCCACCTCAATGATTTCCATTTTTTCAAGCATTTTCACTCGAGATTGTACTTGCAGGGTTTTGGAATAAGTGCCTTTAAAGCGGTCGATAAATCCTTGAATATCCGCAATCGTACGCTGCTGCTCTTCGTAATGCTTCTGCTGTTGTTCCCTACGTTCTTTTCTCAGTTCGAGGTAATGGCTGTATTTTGCCTTGTAATCATAAATTCGGCCCATGGTTACCTCAATGGTACGGTTGGTGATGTTATCCACAAAGGCACGGTCATGGGAAATCACCACTACCGCTTTTGCTTTTTCAGTCAAAAATTCCTCCAGCCACTGAATGGATTCTATGTCCAGGTGGTTGGTAGGCTCATCCAAGAGGATCAGATCAGGTTTTTGCAAAAGAATTTTGGCCAACTCAATCCTCATTCTCCATCCACCGGAAAATTCCGAAGTTGGTCGCTGGAAATCGGACCTGTCAAAACCAAGACCCAAAAGGACCTTTTCCACTTCTTCTTCATAATTCACTTCTTCAATGGAATAGAACTTCTCCGATACTTCTGAAACCCTTTCAATGATTTTGTAATATTCCTCAGAATCATAATCCGTTCTAACGGTCAACTCGTCATTCAGCCTGTCTATTTCCTCTTTAAGGTTTAGGTAAGACGCAAATGCCTTGGCTGTCTCTTCGAAGACAGTACAATCATCAGCAGTCAGCAAATGCTGAGGGAGATAGGCGATTACTGCATCTTTGGGTGCGGAAACACCACCTTTGGAGGGTTTGGTTGCTCCTGCTATGATTTTAAGCATGGTGGATTTTCCGGCTCCGTTTTTCCCCATGAGTGCAATTTTATCATTGGGGTTGATGGAAAAAGAAACATCACTGAATAAGGCGTGTCCGCCGTGAATCACTGCAATATTGTCGACTGAGATCATGGTATTAGGAATTCAAGGCGCAAAGGTAGTTTATTCTTGAAATATACTTTGTCTAACCAGATAGGTTCGTGAAATAAATTGAAATAAAAATAAAATCGAAGTATATCAAAGAAACCGAGAGTGAAACGATACGGGATAAAAAATGATCAATTAGGAACGGTTTTTTCTATTGAAACATAGTCGAGATTTTTTATTTCTAATGTTCTGCAAAACTAAACTTGGGACTCCCACCAAAAATCAGCTGTATTCAGCAGAGTGACTCTATTTTTGGATTGGTTTAAGGTCTTCAGCAGCCTTGTTTATTTGAGGAAATGAAGTGATTTCCTTTTTATTCACGGCTCTCTTCAAGATTAAATATCCTGCTATTCCAGACACTAAAGAGGCCAATAATACACCCATTTTGGCTTGCTCTACGTAGACGGGGTTGGTAAATGCCAAGGCATTAATAAAGAGTGACATGGTGAATCCAATGGCTGCCAGGCAAGAAATTCCAAGCAGCATGCTGGCATTTAGACCTTCAGGCATGCTGAACCATTTGAGTTTAAGACCCAAGGTAGACAAGCCATAAATTCCGATAATTTTTCCAAATACAAGACCAAAACATACTCCCATAGCAATGGGGCTACTTATCATTTCCATCCAGTTGCTATCCAATACCACTCCGGCATTGGCCAGTGCAAAGACAGGCATGACAATATAAACTACCAAACCATGCATGCTTCTCTCCAGCCTTTGTAGGGGAGAGATGGAGGCTTTCGAGATTCTTTTAATTTCCCCTATGATGTTTTCTTCCTCACTGGAGAGCAGGTATTTTTCATCTCTAGCTTTATTGGCTTCTTTGAATTTAGCAGCGAGGTGATCAATATTGAACAGGTATTTTTTTTTGTTGATTTTTCTGTCTGCGGGAATGACAAATGCGGCCAAAACTGCTGCAATAGTAGCATGTACACCAGATAACAGGGTGGCTAGCCAGACACCTCCAATTCCAAGAATAGAATAAATCAATACCCTCCTTACTCCGATTTTGTTGAGGGTAAACATCAAACCTAGAATTAGGGCACCAATGCTCAGGTTTACCATGGAGATTTCAGAGGTATAAAATAAGGCTACTACCAAGACTGCGCCCAGATCGTCTATTATGGCCAACGCTGTAAGAAAAACCTTGAGCTGAATAGGAACTCTTGGACCTAATAAATAGAGTACACCCAAGGCAAATGCAATATCAGTTGCCATGGGAATTCCCCATCCTCGAAGTGCATCAACAGAGCCGCCAGATGTAAAAGCAAGGTATATCAGGGCTGGGAACGCCATTCCACCTATGGCAGCTACAATAGGCATTAGGACATTTTTTGGAACTGAAAGTTCCCCACAAATGATTTCCCTTTTTAGTTCAAGTCCTATGACAAAAAAGAAAATGGACATCAATCCATCATTGATCCAAAGCAATATGGATTTTTCAACACTGAATCCACCAATCGTAAATCCAATGTTTTGATTCAAAAACCACTGAATATAGCCATGAGCGGGTGAGTTTGCTAAAATCAATGCCAATGCAGCAGAAAAAAACAACAACATCGAACTGAATGTGCTTTTTTTGATAAAGCGCATCATTGGGCTAAGTATATTGATATTCAAAGATCTGGATGTCATATTACTTCGATTTTAGTGCTGTTAATTGGCTTTCTTTAGGACTCAAATTCTACGGGAAATTTTTTAAAAAGGATAGGTTGAATCCAATTGTCGCTTAATAAATACAGCGCATTGATAATGTTTACTTTATCGCTACCAGACTATCGCCAGGCCAAAAAAATAAAATATATATACAAAAATATGTATTACAAATTCATAAAAAATACCCATATATAAATTTTCACAAACATAAGCCACTTAATGACAATGCTTAAAGCGACATTTACAATCACTTTGAAAGATTTATAAAACTTATTTATGATCATTATATCAAGCTTCTAAAGCCTATACCTTCCCTATCTCGGAAGTGTTTTTTAGATACTTGGCTATGGGTTTTTATGATACAAAACTTTAGTCTTTTACCATTGTAGTTTTTGTATCATGTTTTACATGATGATAGTATGGGTAAGGATATAATCCGATAGGACTCTTGTTATAAGTTTCGTTCTATATCAACTTCTGTAATAAATCTTCCTTTCTCAATGGTACCGATTTTATCCCCACTACAGCTATATAAATCACAGGTAACAACAGTCCATAATCTAACTCTTTTGTAATCCTTATTTCCTTCAGAGTCAGGTTGTAATTCCTGCAATCTGACAATCTCGATGGAGCTTTTATTTTGGTCTCCAAAGTAAGTGGAAAAGCAGCCATCCTTGGTTGTTCCTTGAATTATAAAACCATCAAATACAGTGTTGCTTGTAGTCTGGAATTCTTTTTTACCTACGTCAAAGATGGCCAGTTTAGTGGAATAGGTATCAGCCGTATCAAGGGCCGGTGATATAATTTTTAATGATCTCAGATTCGCGGCCGGATCATTTTTAGAGAATCCGAAATTTCTCTGTTGAATGGCTTTGTTATCAGCAACACACCAAAAGCTTTGTCGGAATATTGTAACCCCACCGTTCCAATCAAATCTCCAGGCAATATTTTCATTCAAAACCTTTCCATTAAACTGTAGGGTTGTCTCGGTTTTAAAACGAGCTATTTCGCTGTCAATTGGGTTTATTGAGTCTGTTGTATCACAACCTAAAATAATGAAGACCGTCAAAGTCAGAAATATTGGAATACACTTTCTCATAATAGTATTTGTTTTTTACAATGGTGCCTAAAGTTTAACTGCAGCTTCCAATACACTTTTTTTCCAAGACGTATAAACTCTCAAAACTGTCCCGTATTTCCACTAAATTAAAAAAGATTTAGTTTGATTTCATGTTTTCATTTAATTTATTTTCATCATGTCAACAATAAAAAAACCGCCAGGATTTCTCCGAGCGGTTTTTTATTTATCAGTTACTAATCATTAATAACCGATCACTAATTTCTATCAAGCCTCAACTTCTAAAACCTTGGCCATCACTGCGCCGATTTCTGCAGGGCTTTCAGCTACGTGGATACCGTTTTCGGCCATAATTCTCATTTTGGCAGCAGCTGTGTCATCGGCGCCACCGATAATGGCACCGGCATGGCCCATTCTACGTCCCGGAGGAGCAGTCTGTCCAGCGATAAATCCAACTACTGGTTTTTTATTTCCTGTTTCCCTGATCCATTTGGCAGCTTCAGCCTCATAGTTACCTCCAATTTCACCGATCATGACAATAGCATCCGTTTCCGGGTCTTCCATCAACAGCTGTACAGCTTCTTTTGTTGAAGTACCTATGATTGGGTCTCCACCGATGCCTATGGCAGTGGATACTCCCATTCCAGCCTTAGCGATTTGATCAGCAGCTTCATAAGTTAATGTTCCTGATTTGGAAACAATGCCGACCCGGCCTTTTTTGAAAACAAATCCAGGCATGATCCCAACTTTAGCTTCGCCCGGGGTTATCACACCAGGACAGTTTGGACCAACCAATACAGCGCCTCTTTCTTTGATATATGGCTTGGCCTTCATCATGTCAGCCACTGGAATTCCTTCGGTGATGGCAATGATTACTTTGATACCAGCGTCTGCAGCTTCCATGATGGCATCTGCCGCAAATGCTGGGGGAACAAAGATGATGGATGTATTGGCACCTGTTTTTGAGACTGCTTCTTCCACAGAGTTGTAAACAGGCTTTTCCAAATGTTTGGTTCCACCTTTGCCTGGAGTTACTCCTCCCACTACATTGGTACCATACTCTATCATTTGCTGTGCATGGAATGAACCTTCAGAACCGGTAAAGCCCTGCACGATCACTTTTGAATCTTTATTGACTAAAACACTCATATTGCGATTTTTAAAGTTTGGACAAAAATAAAAGATTAAGTCCTACCACAAAAAGAAAAGGGAAACAATATCCAATTTATTTACAGTATGGATATCTTTTTATAATTTAGATGGCTGTTACCCTGGATTATGAGAGTATTATTTGGTTGGATTTTTCTATTTCTGACGTTTACTGAAGTCAATGCACAGGTCTTTCCCGTGAATAGACAAATAAGGGGTGTAGAATTGCCTTCTGATATAATTTATAATTTACAACAGGATACAGAAGGTCAGATTTGGTTCAATACAGCTCTGGGACTTTATTATTCTGATGGATTTTTTACTTATCCTATCCCTGATTCCATTCAATCCCAGTTATCCAAGCGTATCCACATACTGAAGGGAAAAGATGAAGCAATTTGGATTTATAATAAAACTGGAGAGCCTAGAGTCTTTAGATATAAGGAAAACGATTGGATGATTTTTCCTTTACCCGAAGAGCTTGATGGTCAGATTTTTAACTACCTTCATTTTGATTTTTTTGATCATAAGGGAAAGGAGGGGTACTTTTTTATAAATAGTAATTTTATATACTTTTTTGATGGACTTTCATGGAAAAAAGAACCGCTATCTTATGAAAATAGTGGAGCATTTTATGCTGTTTTTCATAATGAAGAATTCACTTTATTGCTATTTGAAAAGCAGTCACTGAAGTTTGATGGTGAAAAATATACCGACCTGAAGTGGGAGGGAATCACATTGCCCAATCAGGTTGCCAGGATAGTAAAAGGCAAAAAAAATGAACGGTACTATTTTCTTGGTGAAGATTTTTTTGCAGAAGGATCAAGTTTAAATAAGGTAGACAGAATAATCAGTAGTGGTTTTGTCAAGAGCGCTTACATTACCGAACCATTCAGTGGTTTAATGTTATCAAATGGCAATATCCTTTATCATTATAACTCCCAATTATTTAAGTACAATATAGAAGAGGATAAGGTTATTGGATTAAGTACCATTGATTTACTGCGTACGCATAACCTTTATTCCAGCTTTTTAGACAGGGAAGGAGTGTTATGGATTACATCTCACCGTGGTTTGGTGAATATTCGCTCATTGCGCTTTTTGAATTTTTCATCACCCCCTTTTTTGGAAGACGAGGTTACTGCGCTGTTCCAGCTAAGTGAAAAGGAATTATTGCTGGGTTTTAATAGTGGCCTTCAAATTCTGGAAAATGGAAAAACGAGGAATCTTTATCAGGATGATGCGCTGATTGGTCAGCCGGAGATCAGAATCACAAGTTTTGCAGAAGATAAAAATGGGAAAATTTGGTTTACAGCCAATGCTAAGGGTTTAGGTAAATTTGATCCAATGACCAGAAATTTGACTTTTCAGAAAAGTCCCTTTGATAAATATGTGAATTCAGCCCATTTGGTAGGGGATAGCATTTTTATAATATGCAACAACAAGGTATATCTTTCAAATATCCACAACGCTTCAGAGATGCATTTTAACAAGGATATCACCTTGGATCTTTTATCATCCCTTGGTCAAGACAAAGTTTTTTTGAGAAAGGTTGGAAAGCTTTCTGATGGCAGATTGGTTTTGATGCAGGGAGGAAATGCTACCCCGGACTTAGACAGGGTTTCGGTATTCGATGGGGGAATAGCAGTTATTGGGTATGATTTTTTAGAATGGAGAGATCAGGTTTTATTTGCAACAGAAACAGGTCTGAAAATTTTCAAGGATGGAAAATTATTAGACTTTGAATGGCATGGGCAAAAGGTACAAAGATCTGTGTTTGGTCTTTTGGCGGACAGCTCGGGAAGAATATGGGCAGGAACAGATAGGGGAGTTTATCTGATTGAAGAAGAGGGTATACGTCAATTTGATGAAAGAAGCGGGCTGGCTGGTTCAGAAGTGAACAGAGGGGCTTTGATGGAGGATGCTGATGGTAATGTTTGGATAGGTACTTCTAAAGGCCTTTCAAAATTTAACCCTAGGGAAGATACCCCTACTGGTAGTCTTCCTCTGGTCAAGATTGGCACTCCTCGGATTGTAGATTTCCCTATGCGCAAAGTTGACCTGAAGAAAATTCCTTTCAGTAGCAATAGCATCATCATTCCTTTTAAAGCGGTTACCTTTTTGCAGGATGCACAGCTTACTATAAAATACAAACTTGAAGGGTTAGATGACGCTTGGGTAGAAATCACCAACCCAAGGGATAATCTATTGTATTTCAATAATCTTCCTGCTGGGGATTACAAGCTCTTGCTATCAGCCAGCAGGGATGGTATCAATTTTACTCCTCCGGTAGCTTCTGCCTCTTTCAAAATTTTAAGACCTCCTTATTTTCAGTTCTGGTTCATATCCCTTCTGTTTTTTGTTCTGATAGGCTTTGGTTATTTGATCAAGTCACTTTTTTCCAAGACCAAGCAAACAGGTATTTTGAAAATTGCGGTGGATGAAAAAACCAAAGAAGCATTTCAGTCAGAAGACCAGTTCAAGAATGTTTGGGAAAGTTCGAAGGATGGACTTATGCTTTCAACGAGCAACGGAAAGGTAATAGCTGTAAACGAATCTTTGGCCAAATTGGCTGGACTTTCATTAGAAGATATTGAATCCGGTCATATATGGACGCTGTTCCAAAGTAGGGAATTCTACGAAGAGCAAAAGAAAAAAATAGAGGAAATTTATAGGGATAACCCTGTGACCAGCATCAATGTTGAATTGAAATTGGCTTTCAGGAGTGGGTATAAAGATGTGGATTACTATTCCACTGAGCTTCAGTCGGATTTTGAAGGAGAGAAAGTTTATTTATCGGTTTTTAGAGACATTACTGAAAGGAAGGTATATGAGGAAGGTTTGAAAGCTGCAAAAGAAAAAGCAGAACAGGCAAGTAAAATGAAGTCGGCATTTTTGTCCAATATGAGTCATGAAATCCGCACTCCGCTCAACGGTATATTAGGAACAGCTGAGAATATTATTTTGAATAGAAAAAATGATACAGAACTCATCGTGCAGCTTGAAATCATACAGGAGTCTGGTGAGCGCTTATTAAATACCATCAATAGTATCTTGGATTTGTCTAAAATTGAGGCCAATAAGATGGAGCCCCGTTTGGAAACAGCCAATCTGAATGAATACCTTTCAAAATTACTCCTACCCTTAAAGGCTATGGCTGTCAAGAAAGGGCTATTGATTACAGTCAAATATGTTACGCAGCCTTTTATTGCAAAAATTGATACCCGTTATCTGGAAATGATAATCAATAATGTAGTCGGTAATGCAATCAAATATTCAGATAAGGGACTGATTAGTGTTCGATTGGAAAGGGTTGAGAGCTCTCTACATTTTGAAGTAATTGACCAAGGGCTAGGGATGAGTAAAGAGTTTATGGAAAGAATTTTCAGACCATTTGAGCAGGAAAGCCAAGGCTATGGAAGGACTTTTGAGGGCACAGGTCTGGGTTTGACAATTACCAAAAACCTGGTAAACCTCATGAAAGGTGAAATTATCATTGAAAGTGAAAAGAATATAGGTACGAAGGTATTGATTATTTTACCGGTAGGGTATAAATGATTTTTGAAATCAAGATAATCTTGTAATTTGCATGTTACAGTGACGACGCCTATGTTTCCATTAAGGATTTTGATTACGGAGGATGACCATGTGTCAGCCCTTTTGCTTAAAAAAGCGCTTGAAAAAAATAACCATCAAATAATAGGGATCTCCGAATCGGGAGAAGAAGCCTTGGAAATTTTATCAGAGCATCATGCCGATATTGTGATGATGGACATCAATTTGGCAGGAGAACTTGATGGTATCCGGACTACTGAAATCATCAATGAAAAATATGATATTCCAGTTGTCTACCTTTCGGCGAGTTCAGATGCTGAAACACTAACCAAAGTAGTGGGCACTAATCCCTCTGCTTACGTGATCAAGCCATTTAATATCCGGGAATTGAACATGGTAATTGAATTGGCCATTTTCAAAGACAGGAAAGAAAAAGAGCTTCAAAAGCTCAATAACGAGCTGGAGGAGAAAGTCCGTCAGCGTACCAAAGACTTAGCAGAGGCCAATAAAGAATTGACAAGGGCTTTGGAAAAAGAAAGGGAAATAGGTGAATTAAAATCCAGAATAGTTTTGAATGTTTCCCATGGGTTCAAAACCCCATTAACTTCTATTTTGAGTTCTGCCCAATTGCTACAAAAGTATGCTGAAAAGGACCATCCTTTCAAAGTTAAAATCATGAAGCATGCAGAAAAAATCGAACACTCTGTTAGAAGTCTCAATAGTTTGCTGACTTCTGTACTTTTCTTTGGCAAGGCAGACGCCAATAAGATCGATTATAAACCGAAGAAACTTTTTCTCAATGCATTGGTCAAGGAGGTAGTTGATGTAGTCAAGGCAGGGAGTGAACACGATGTTAAAATCAATTTAAAACTGACCAATTTACCCAAAACCATTACTTCTGATTCAGATCTCTTATATCAAATTTTTGAGAACCTGCTTTCCAATGCAGTAAAGTACTCTAAAGATGGACAGGAAGTCGAGTTTGATCTTTCGGAAGAGGATAGCCATTTGCTTGCTAAGTTCACGGATCATGGAATTGGTATTCCGGAAAAGGAACAAGATCAGCTTTTTGACCGTTTCTTTAGAGCAAAGAATGTCGGCATTACAGAAGGTTCCGGTCTAGGGTTGTCCATTGTAAAAAAATGTGTGGACGTGCTCGATGGGGAGATTACCTTTGAAAGTAAACAAAACCAGGGAACGAAATTTTTTGTAAAAATTCCTATAAAAAAATAACCATGCTTATTGCAAAGAATATTGAGTTTTCATATCAACCAGATCAGAAATTTAATATCCCTACACTGGAACTCAAGGCTGGAGAACAGTTATTGATTTTAGGCAAATCAGGATCAGGTAAAACGACCGTATTGAATATGCTAGGTGGTTTATTGAAACCTAAGCGGGGAGAAATTATTATTGATGGGACTTCTATTTATCAGCTTAAGGGTGCTGCTTTGGACAAATTCCGAGGAAGGAATATTGGAATAATATTTCAAAAACCCCATATACTTTCGCCTTTGACTGTGGAGGAAAATCTCAAGCTGGCCAATTTTTTTTCTGGTACAAATGGCAATAAAAATGAATCCTTATTAAATGATCTGGATATTTTGGATAAAAGGAAAGCAAGGGTCTATACTTTATCAGAGGGTGAGGCTCAAAGGGTCTCAATTGCCAGGGCACTGGCCAATTCTCCCAAAATTATTCTTGCTGATGAACCTACAGCCAGCCTAGATGATATCAATGCAGCCAATGTAGTCAAACTTCTCAAAGAACAAGCAGAAAAGTTCAATGCTGTTTTGATTATAGTAACCCACGACCAAAGGGTAAAAGATCATATTTCCAATCAGATTACTATAGGAGGTGAAGCATGAATATGTTAAAACTGAGCTGGAAGTACTTGATTGCCAAACCTCTGAATACAGGCTTGAACATCCTTTTGCTTGCTTTGGGTCTTGCAATTATTACGGTTCTTATATTGATCCAAGATCAATTTGAGCAGAAGATGACCAAAGACGCAGAAGGCATTGATCTCGTTGTCGGAGCAAAAGGCAGTCCATTACAATTGATTTTATCCAGTGTATACCATATAGATTTTCCGACAGGAAACATTGATATGAACGATGCAATGGCCTTATCCAAAAACCGCTTGGTTAAAAATATTATTCCCTTAGGCATGGGAGATAACTATTTAGGCTATAGGATTGTAGGAACCAATTATGATTACCTGGAACTTTATGATGCTCAAATGATAGAAGGCCATCCTTGGGAGAAGCCTTTCGAAGTAGTGCTTGGTCATGAAGTTGCGGATAAACTTGGGCTCAAAATTGGAGACACTTTTGTAGGGTCTCATGGGATAGGGAGCAGTAGCCATGCCCATGATGAGCATCCCTATACCATAACAGGTATCCTTGTGCCTATGAGTAATGTTTTGGATAAACTCATCCTAACAAGTATAGAGTCTGTTTGGTATACCCACGATGAGGGTCATGATCACGAAAAATTTGAAAAAACTGTAGCGAAAACAGGTTTCCCGGAAACTGATGAAGACAGGGAGGTTACTTCATTATTGGTTCAATACCGTAACCCTATGGCGGCAGTTCAGCTCCCTAGGTATATCAATAGCAGGAGTGCCCTTCAAGCGGCCTCACCATCATTTGAAATATCCCGTTTGTTTGAGTTATTAGGAGTAGGGATCAAACTGATACAGGGTTTAGCCATTGTGATTATTATCATTGCAGGTTTAGGTATTTTCATTGCACTTTTCAATTCTCTCAAGGAACGTAAATATGATTTGGCGGTAATGCGGACCTTGGGAGCATCAAGTACGCAGTTATTTCTTCATATTGTTTTGGAGGGAGTAATACTTACGGTATTGGGTGCGATTGTAGGGATTCTGATCGGGCACCTTTTCATAGCCGTACTTGTTATACAAAATGACCAAGGGGCAATCAGTACACTGAGTGCGACTGTCTTCTTAAAAGAAGAACTATGGATACTTGCTTACGCGGTACTTGTAGGAATAATTGCCTCTCTTATACCAGCTTGGAGCGCTTATCAAACAGATATTGCTAAGCAATTGACCAAATCCTAAATTGAAATTTGAACACCAAATAATAATGAAGAGAACAATAATTTTAAGTTGCTTGATTCTGGCATTGACAATTTCCGCTTATAGTCAGACTGCACAAAATGTATGGAGGGACCTTTCTAATGTTACTTATAAAATTGGGCAGGATGAATTTGGGGAATTGTACATTCCTGTTTTCAGTGATAAAATAAAAGATCTTGAGGGCAAAGTAGTAGAAGCGGATGGCTTTATTATTCCATTTGAGGGCATGTTTAAGCCTGAACACATTATCTTGTCCTCCCTTCCACTGGCAGAGTGTTTTTTTTGTGGCTCCGGTGGACCGGAGACTGTCATGGAAGTTTTGCTTAAAAATCCAATCAAGTACACCTCCAAAAAAGTCAAAGTAAGAGGAAAACTAACCCTTAATGACAGGGATCCTGAAAAATTGATGTATATTCTCAAAGAGGCAGAATTGCTGGCGAATTAAAAATGTAAGAGGACTTCCATCATAGATGAAAGTCCTCTTATTTCTTTTAGGGAATTAGACTGCTTGGTATTGTTTTTTCTCTATTTCCGAAAAGTTTTCAATTAATTTTTTTGTCAAATCACCAGGGAGTCCAGTGCCGATTTTATAATTATCAATTTGTGTTACCGGAAGGATTTTTTTTGTGGTACTGGTAATAAAAACCTCATCTGCATCCAATACTTCTTTTAGGCTGATAGGGCGTATGGAGGTTTGCTGAACCAATTCCAATACACGCTTTCTTGTAATCCCATGTAGAATATGCTGATCGGGAGTGGCAATATTTCCATCTTTTATCACAAATATATTTGAGCGGGAGCTTTCAGATATTTGGCCATTGAGATGGTAGAGAACATCATCGGCACCTTCTCTTTTCCAGGTAGCACTGTGCCATACCGGAAACGCATAATTGGTCGTTTTGATATCCGCTATGGCCCGAATATGCTCCACTGATAATAATTTTATTCCCTTTTCGTATTTGCTTGGTGAGGGAAAATCCAAGTCTTCGCAGAAAATAAATAATGAGCCATCAACTGGAGAGAAATGGTTTTCAGATACTCCACCAGTAAGTACCATGCGTATTCCACCAAACTCAAGATTATTTTTTTCGATCAACTCTTTGATAATTTGGGCAAGTTGTTCTTTGCTCAGGTGTAAAGAAAGATGGGTTTTTTCGGCCGAACTGATAAACCTATCCAGGTAGTCATTTAAGAACATTGGCACATAATGAGCAGTACGGAAAAAGTCGAATATGCCATAACCTCTGATTAATCCTATATCCATGGGATGGAGTGTTGCCTGATCAGAAGCGATTATTTTTTCATTTGCAAAACAGAAAGATTTCATGATACTTCTAAGAATTTGGATCCATCAAAAATACATTTTCTTTTTTAAGGATAAAGAATTTTAGGGTATCCAATTTTAAGGGCCACTTATGTGGATTTTAGTGTATTATTTAA
>NZ_SLAP01000227.1 GCF_007126775.1 Cecembia sp.
CTCAAATTCGAGCATCCCGGCTGGGGCATTGATCTGGGCAATTTCCCCTTTAGTTTTACCTAAGAGTCCTTTCCCGAAAGGTGAAGCCAAAGATATTTTACCAGCTTTAAGGTCAGCTTCTTCTTCTGACACCAAAGTATATGCGACCGTCATACCGTTTTTGACGTTCTTGATTTTTACAGTACATAGAATCCCAACTTTGGAAGTATCCATTTTAGAGTTATCCATCACACGGGCATTCCCTACCACAGCTTCCAGTTTAGCGATTTTCAATTCCAATAAACCTTGAGCGTCTTTGGCGGCATCATATTCAGCATTTTCGCTCAGGTCTCCCTTATCTCTTGCTTCAGCGATTTGTTTTGCAATATCCGTACGGCCTTTGGTTTTCAGTTCATGAAGTTCGTCTTTCAATTTCTTCAATCCTTCTTCAGTGTAATACTGTATTTTTCCCATGGTATTAAAATTTTCTAAGCCTATGAAAAATAGAAGAAACGGTCCTGCTTTGCGGGACCGTTTCTTCTATTACAATTGTTATATTGTCAGACAAAGATAATTAAATCCAGTACAGAAAGCAATATGAGCCGATAAAGATTATAAAGGCAGGGCTGTTCAGGCGTTATAAATGATACCGCTCCCTTTTATCTTCTCTATGAGCACCTCATTGATCCTTTCATAAGACTGAAAGGTCCAACCGGCAATATGCGGGCTGAAAATCACATTTTCACGAGCTGCCAATTGCTCAAATTCAAGTTTTTGAGCAGGTGTATATGTATTGAATTTTTCGTTTTCCAAAACGTCCAGCACAGCCCCTCTAATGATACCTAAATCCAAGGATTTATTCAAAGTTGCAAAGGAAATGATTTCTCCTCTTGCTGTATTGATAAGGTATATGGGGTTTTTAAATTTTTGGAGAATTTTCAAAGTCAAAAAATTTCTTGTCTCCGGAGTTAATGGCACGTGAAGGCTCAAAACATCCACCTTATCCACCAGGTTTTCAAAACCTACTTCCTCCACAAATTTATCTCCAAATCCGGTTTTATATTTATCATAGGCCATAATCTGTACATCAAAGCCCCTGAGTTTTTTGGCAAAAGCAGAACCCATATTGCCATAACCAATAATGCCTACCGTTTTGCCTTTCAACTCTTCCCCTCTATTTTCCTCCCTTTTCCAAATCCCTTTCCTCACTTCCAAATCTGCTCTATTGGCATGGTTAAAGATAGCCAACAACCCTCCAATAGCATGTTCCCCAACGGCATCCATATTGCCTTCGGCGGCATGAAAAAGTAAAATACCTTTTTGCTCCAGAAATTCCAGATCAATTTTATCCAAACCTGCTCCAGCACGGCCGATAAACCTTAACCTTTCCGCTTTCTCAAGCAATTCTCTGTCAATCGGTGTTTTAGAACGGATGATCAAACCGACATATTCATGGATAATCTCTAAAATTTCAGCTCTAGAGATCTGTGGAGAATAATCTACCTGAAAGGCTTCATTCTCCAATAGTGGAATAATAGATAAGTGCATTTCATCTATAATTAGCACTTTTTTCATAGAATTGGAATAATTATTCATAGCAATCAAAACCTTAAAAATCAGGCCACTTGCTTGGCAAAAACAACATTATTTGCTCCCAAGTATTTAGTAAGTGCGCCAATGATGTCCTGGGAATCATCATTACCAAAGTGTTTTCCTAAAACGATCACCTCATAGCCCCCTTTTTTAAAATGGAATTTGAGCACAGGTCTTTTCACCAAGGCATTTCTTATAAACCACAATCCCAACCCCATCATTAAGAGGTAAAAAAGCAATAAAGTAATGGTCCAAATCCAACCAACCCCTTGATTGATGATAGGGAGACCGTAACGTTGTAATGGAATCAAGATCAACACGGAACTGATGAGCAAAAGCCCAATAGTAAAAGTGGATCTGGGATGCCTGGCTTTAACATCATCTACAATTTCAACCTTTTTTATTTTTTCCCAATCAATAAAATCAGATTGGGGTCTTTGAAATTGTATGCCTATCTCGGAAACTGTATACCAGCGTTGCTTTTGATTTGATTGCATAATTGATCACAATTTAAGCAAAGCGACAGCCACACCAAAATAAACCGCAAGACCTAAAAGATCATTGGCTGTGGTAATAAAAGGACCAGAGGCTATTGCGGGATTGATTCCAAATTTATCCAGTATCAAAGGCGTTACCGTACCCATAAAAGAAGCCAAGAGGACAACACAAAACATCGCTAGTCCAATGGTAAGCCCAAATATACTTTCAAAACCATATATAAAAACAACCACTCCAAAAACAAAACTGCCAAGAACAAGGCCATTGAGTAAGGCGATCAGCACGCCTTTTATAAACCGCTGCCATGGAGTATCATTGAATACAGACTTGGAAGCAAGGGTCTGAACGACTAATGAAGAAGATTGAATTCCCACATTTCCTCCAGTGGCTGCCACCAAAGGAATAAAAGATGCCAGTGCAATATATTTGCTTAAGCCTTCTTCAAAAAAGCTGATAATTTGTGCTCCCATCAGTCCTCCCATAACTCCGATCAACAACCATGGTAATCTTGCTTTGGAAATTCTGAAAATAGAATCTGATTCTTCGACATCCGCTGAAATACCTGACATGGCCTGAATATCCTCTTCTGATTGCTCCCTGATCAAATCAAGTATATCATCCACGGTAATCCTTCCTACCAACTTATTTTTTGCATTGACTACTGGTACTGATTCCAAGTCATACTTTCTCATGATTTCGGCAACATCTTCCCCATCCATATGAGTAGGAACAGATATCAAATCTGCTTCATAAATATCAGAAATCTTAGTGTCCGAAGATGCCAAAATGATTTTTTTCAGGGAGACTCTTCCCAACAAATGCTGTCTGTTATCCACTACATAAATGGAGTAAATTTTTTCTACCTTTTCTGCCTGCCTCCTGATTTCCTCAATAGTCTGGACAACGTTCCAATTCTGATTGGCTTTGATAAATTCTTTGGCCATTAGACCCCCAGCAGAATCCTCATCATAACGCAACAAATCCAGGATATTTGCAGATTTCTCCTTTTCTTGCAGGTAGGAAATCACATCTTCCCTTTCCTTGGTTGGCATCAAGATGAGTATATCCACTGCGTCATCTGAGTCCATTTTCTCAATCAGCGCTGCCAATTCAAAAGCTTGCATTTCCCTTATCACTTTCACAAGTGAATCTTCATCCAATTCAATGAGGATATCTGCAGCAATAGAAGACTCCAATAACCTGATCACATAAATAGCCTCTTCTAAATTGAGTTCATCCAGTAAGGCCGCAATATCTGCAACATTGGCACCATCTAATGACTCTATGATAAAGTCATTGTCCTTCTTTTCTATAGCTTCCCGGAGGCTTTCCAGGTACTCTTTGGATAGTTCAAATGATTTTATTGGTTCCAAGATTCCTGCAGTTTTTTGGTCAAGATAACAAATTCCTGAACATCCAGCTGTTCCGCTCTTTTATCCAAAACTGGATCTTCCTTCATCAATTCAGAAATCCCCAGCGGCTTAAGGGCATTCCTTAAGGTTTTCCGACGGGTCGCAAATCCCTGCTTGACGACCCTAAAGAACAATTTTTCGTCACAACCTAACTGTTCAATAGCATTTCTTTTTAACCTTATAACTCCTGAATTTACCTTTGGCGGAGGATCAAAAACTTCAGGAGCTACAGAAAAAAGATATTCAATATCATAATAAGCCTGTAGCAATACTGACAAAATTCCATAATCCTTATTGCCTTTGGGAGAAGCGATTCGCTGAGCAACTTCCTTTTGAAGCATACAAACCACTTCAGTCACATGCTTTCTTTCTTCTAGAATCTTAAAAAAAATCTGTGAAGAAATATTGTATGGGAAGTTACCAATAACGGCATAAGATCCTTTCATCAATATCGAAAAATCTTGCTTAAGATAATCTCCTTCGATGATTTTGGTTCCTAAATTAGGGTATCTTTGATGAAGGTAGCGTATCGACTCAGTGTCTATATCCACCAAATATAGTTCCCAATCATCTTCAAGCAGGAAGTCAGTAAGTACACCCATTCCTGGTCCAATTTCAAGCACCTTTTTGGTATCCAGATGACCTGTCAAAGCCCTGGAAATTTTCTCAGCAATACTGAGATCGGTCAAAAAATGTTGACCAAGGTGTTTTTTGGGTTTGACCTTCTGCATTGGATTTACTAAGATTATTTTATTTAAATTGCAATTCAAAAATAAGAGAATTCTCACAAAGGGCTACTATAATTTCAGAACTCATTCTTTTTATGTTTTTCATGACAAAAAAGAATGTATTTAAGCCTAAAGAAGATATAATTGAGAAAACGATTATTAAAACCAGTTATTTCAAAATAAATGAACCCAAGAAAAAATAAGCCTGTCATAGGTATAAGTATAGGTGACATCAATGGAATTGGACCAGAAGTAACCATCAAGGCACTCTTGGACAACAGACTCCAAAAATTAATCACTCCCGTCATTTACGCCCATGGCAAAGTACTTACATTTTATAGGAAACAGCTAGAATTCGAGGACTTTAACTTCATGCAGATCAGAAATATTGATGAAGTACACCACAAAAAAGTGAATGTTATCAATGTCATCGAAGAAAGCCCGGAAGTTATTCCTGGAGTGGAAACACAAGAAGCTGGTAAAATGGCCCTATCGGCTTTAGAACATGCCATCAATGACCTTAAAAGTGGAAAAATTGATGGTTTGGTTACAGCGCCATTAAATAAAAATAATGTCAACTCACCGGAAAAAAAGTTTATTGGCCATACGGAATACCTGACCCAGGCTTTTGAAAGTAAAGAAAGTCTGATGTTTTTGGTTGCAGAGGATATCAGGGTAGGCCTTGTTACAGGACACCTTCCATTAAGCCAAGTAAGCAATCATGTCACAGCAGAGAATATCAAAAGAAAACTGGATATTATGTTGAAATCTTTGAAAGAGGATTTTGGAGTTGATAAACCCAGAGTTGCTGTTTTGGGTCTCAACCCCCATGCAGGGGAAGACGGGCTACTGGGCGAAGAAGAAGAAAGCATAATCAAGCCAGTAATCAAAGAATACAAAGATAAAGGGCATTTGGTTTTTGGGCCCTATCCAGCAGATGGTTTTTTTGGTATGATGCACCAAAAGAAATTTGATGGGGTTCTTGCCATGTATCATGATCAGGGTCTTATCCCTTTCAAGTCACTTGCATTTGAAACCGGAGTAAACTTTACCGCTGGTTTGCCCATAGTGAGGACTTCGCCAGACCATGGAACAGCTTATAATATTGCAGGTAAAAAAATTGCTGAGGAAGGATCTATGAGAGCTGCTTTACTCCAGGCTTATGATATCATTAAAAACAGAGGAGATTGGGAGAACACTGAAGACTAATGCATATCCGTGATTTAACAGATATAAAATTATAAAAAAACCTTGATGCCGCTCAGATTGATATATAGGGGCTGCTGAAAAAGCCTCAGGTGCAACATATTCCAGGCGGCAAAGCGAAGATGTATTGTTATACTTCGAGCTAAAGCCAACGAAGAAGATGTTGTGCCTGAGGCTAAGCTATAAATATCATAATTTGATATTTTAGTGCCAAGGTTTTAACATATGTTGCTTAAAAACCTTGAACTTTAATCAATAATAATATTCTTTATGTGATGATTTAACGCCACTAAGATTTTTTTCAGCAGGCCCTAAATAAGCATCAAGGTATTTCATCTTTTATCACTTACATGATTCAACTCATCAATACATAGGAAACTCTTTTTGTAAGCCCTCAAAGGCATCAATCATTTCCCATACTGGTTTGAAATAGGAATTTATCATGCGCGCCGAAATCGAACCGTTACCCACATAATCCAGGGCAGCAGCCAATCTCATTTCATTCAGATCAGACCAATCTCTGGAAGGATCATCCCCAACTTGTATATCAACCGGAAAACCATCGAAGTAGTCTGCTCTTCCTTCTGCATTGGCTATAGCAAATGTAATGGGTACGAGCTCTACATCATTTTCACTCAAAACTCTGTTAAAGCTTGAAAGTGGGAAAGATCCAACCGGTTTGCCAAAAGTATTGTCTCCTATCAAAAACAAATTCATGTATGGCTCAAGACAATTGATCAACAATTCAGAGGCAGAAGCGGAGCTTCTTGAAGTAATAAAAATAATTTTATCCAATTCAAGTGACCCTTTTTTATTGAAATTTACAGTCCTGTTATTATCAAATTTGTTAGGATTGTGTCTATTGGTATACATAGCTCTGCCAGATGCAGATGCAGGTGCCAAATAGTTTAAAATCTGTTCCGTTACAGCCACGGATCCTCCACCATTATACCTCAGATCAATAATCAATTCATCAATTCCCTCTGATTCGAAGTATGCAAATGAATCCTCCACTTCCTGACTACGGGTAGGTGATAAACCTTGCGTAGCCCTGAAACTTTGATAGACCCAATGGCCTATTTTCTTGCCTCCTATTTCATAAACATCCTTGTGCAAAACCGAGTTGGTCTGAAAAGCAGCTTTATCAATAGTTCTTGTAGTTTCAGATCCGTCTGGTAACCTGAATTTGAAAGTATTTTGAACTCCAATGGTGTTTGGTCCTAAATCAAAGGAATAACTACCATTACTGTTTCTGTAAGAAGAAATAGGTCTGCCATTAATTTCGATAAACTCCCATCCCCTTCTCCAGCCATCCAGACCTGCAGGCCCACTATCAAAAACGAAAGCAACAAATAGTCTTTCATCCTGATCAAAACTAAAGCTGAATCCATGAGCACCGGATGCCTGACCAGTAAAGGCTGCATTGAACTCCGCCCTTGTGGTGAGGTAAGACCATCTGTCCAAAGGTCTAAATCTGAGTTGATCCAAAACCTCTTGATTATTGGAAAATTGACCCAGGTCCAAAGTAGCTGGAAGTTCATTTGTCCAATAGTACCACTCCCTCATACTATCAAAAATGGCCTTTTTGACAACATTTTCAACTTTTATTGGAGCTACATCATCCGTTTCTGGATTACATGCCGGAAAGAAGATGACCAAACTCATCAAAATTCCAAAAAGGCTAAATTTAATTCTTCGCATTTGTAACTTTATTTCAACCTAGAAAACAAGGCTATAACTTAAATGATTCATATTACAAAATCATATACTTTTACAGCTGACCATTTGTTTGAATTTTTTTCAATAAATTTTAGGTGCAAAGGGTCAACCTGGTAGGCATTCTGATCTTCAATGCTGTCAAAAAATAAGGTACATGCTACTTGATAGCTATTATCTACTACATCCCTTGCTTCAGTTGGTGCAGGAGTTCCTATATAAAATTTGTCAACTGTTTTACACTTGCCAAGTTGAGAAGCTTCTTTAATAAAATCCTTTACATCGACCCCATCATTTAACCAGAAAAATACCTGGTGGATCATTTTTTGTTTTTTCGCTTGTTCTGCCATAAGTTCAATAGGTAAACTGGCTGCAGCACCGGCTACAGTCAAGGTTTGTAGAAATTTTCTTCTTGATTTCATATTAATATTGTTAAAGGCTTTAAATATAAAAATTTAAATTGCCTGTTGAAACAAGCATATCAATAAAAGTCAATTCTATGAAGTACAGAAAACTGGGGAAAACAGGTTGGGATGTTTCAGAAGTGTCACTTGGTACATGGCAAGTCGGAGGTGGATGGGGAGGATCATTCGATGAGAAAACTGCTTATCAAATAATCCACAGTGCAATCGATCAAGGAATTAATTTCATAGATACAGCCGATGTCTACGATGGGGGGCTGAGTGAAAAAGCTGTAGGCAAAGTGATTGGGGAGAGAAAAGAAAAAGTTTTTGTAGCTACAAAATGCGGAAGGCAGATCAATCCACATAATAATGATGGCTATACCCCTAAAGTTCTCAAAAATTATGTAGAATCCTCACTGATGAATTTAGGATTAGAAACCATTGATCTGATTCAATTGCATTGTCCCCCCTCACCTGTTTACCAAAGGGATGAAATTTTTGAACTCTTTGAAAGACTAAAGGAAGAAGGTAAAATCCAAGCAATGGGTGTTAGTGTGGAAAAAGTGGATGAAGCAAAGGCTGCAATGAAATATGATATAGTTTCCAGTATTCAGATCATTTTCAACATGTTCCGGCACAAGCCTTTGGAAGAACTATTTACGGAGCCAAAAATTGGAGATTATGGCATAATTGCCAGGGTACCACTTGCAAGTGGCTTGCTGACAGGAAAATTTTCACCTTCTTCTAGTTTTGATCCCCAAGATCACAGAACTTTCAATAGAAATGGAGAAGCTTTTGACAAAGGGGAAACCTTTTCTGGAATTGATTATCAAAAAGGATTGGACGCAGTAGAAGAGCTTAGGGAAATCTTCAAAGGAAATGAACCTTTATTCGCCTGGGCCATACGCTGGATACTGATGTTTCCACAGATCAGTACAGTCATTCCAGGTGCTTCGAAAGTTGAACAGGTGAGGGCGAATCTACATGCCATGGATTTACCTTCAATTAGTGCTGGTCAAATGGAGGCGGTACGGGCAGTATACAACAAATACTTCAAGGCCGATATCCATCACCTTTGGTAAGCATTCTTTCTATGGGTGCATTTTTCTATATCTTAATCCTGAAGTAATTATAAAACCGATAAAACCTTGAGCCTTCGCCGCGTACTAATCATTACTTATTATTGGCCTCCATCCGCAGGTTCGGGAGTACAACGCTGGCTCAAGTTTGCCAAATACCTACCGGAATACGGCTGGGAACCGGTGATTTTTACTCCTGAAAACCCGGATTTTGAGCTGAAGGATCCTTCCTTGGAAAAAGATATTTCCCCTCAATTGGAGGTGATCAAATTCCCTATATGGGAACCTTATGGGATTTTCCGTAAACTCAAATCAGCCCCCTCAGGAGACCCCGCAAAGATTTTAGAAAAGAAAGAAAAATCAGTTTTGGACCGGCTCAGCATTTGGTTACGGGCCAATTTACTTATCCCTGATCCTAGGGTATTTTGGGTTAAACCTTCGGTAAGTTTTTTGGAAGAAGCCATAAAAAAAGGTCAGTATCAAGCCATCATTACCACAGGGCCACCCCATAGCATGCATTTGATTGGATTAAGGTTGCATGAAAAAACAGGTATTCCTTGGCTGGCAGATTTTAGAGATCCCTGGAGTCAATGGGAATTTCTGGATACCTTGCCCATGCTGCCTTGGGTACGCAAGTACCACCGAAAACTCGAGCAAAAAGTGCTAATGCAAGCCAATGCCATAACAACCATTAGTCCTACCTTCCAGAAAGACTTAGCCAATCTAGCTCAACGAGAAATTCATCTCCTAACTAATGGTTTTGATGGAGCTGATTTTCCTAAGCAAGCAGAGGTAGACTCCTTGAAAGAAAAGGATATCGAGATCGTATATTCAGGGGTAATTGATGCCATTCGTAACCCCCTACCCTTCTTGGATGCATTCAAGAAAGCCTTTGAAAACAATTCAAAAACAGTTCGGTTGAGATTTGTTGGCAAAGTTTCCCTCACTGTTGAAGATTACGTAAAGAAGGATATTTGGCTCAAGTCCCATGTGGAGTTTGTAGGATATGTATCCCATCAACGGGTTTTTGAATATTATCAATCATCGGATTTACTATTACTGATTCTGACCATTACAAAAAACGCCAAAGGAAATATTCCGGGCAAACTTTTTGAATACCTGGCTAGCGGAAAGACCATCATCGGCTTGGGAAATCCTGAGGGAGATGCAGCGACCATTATCAATCGGGCTCAGGCCGGTAAAGTCTTCCAAGCAGACCAAGTGGAAAAGATTATTACATTTTTGCAAGAGTTTAAACCCTCTGAAAAGGCAGAAAACAAAATTTTGATCGAGAACTATTCAAGAAAAAACCTTTCAGGTCAACTTGCTAAAATCATGGAAAAATTAGTGCAGTAAGGTTAATTTCTATTTGACCCTAAACCTCAATCCTTCAAACACAAACTCCCGATCATCACTCAAGGTGATTTTCAAGTTTATATCAAGACCTGTCTCTTCCGAAGGCTGTTCTTTTATGCGAATATCTAATGGAATTTGTTCCAAAAAATTAAATCGATAGCGAATCAAAGATTCAAAAGATGTATCAGAACCGAATCCTGCCACTCTAAAAAGGTCAGTAATTTCCTCAGTTTCACGAATCATACGTCCATTCCAAAAGAAAGCTGTATTTGAGATGAATTTGATGGACTTCAAAGGATGTGCGGAACCTGGAGGAATAGGAGAACAGGCAAAGGCTTGTGAAAAAATAGAAAAACTGGGGGTGGTAGAAGCAGCATGAGTATACGTAACTTCACTGGGCAATACTCGAATGACCAAATCATCTACTGAATATCCTTGATCGGGGTCGGCATCTTGATTATTGGCAATTATTCCAACTATCATCGAATCGATTACAAAATTTCTCGGAGTAGGTAATCTTCCACATGCACATTCATCAAAGCAAAACAAGTCACATGAAACGGGAAATAATCCCATCATGAATATAAAAAAAAAGAAAAAGGCCTTATTTAGTTTCACAATAGCTTACAAAGAAATGAATTTACAACTAATGCCTATTGTAAACTATTTTCAAGCCAATATTTTTCCTAAAATGTAATTACAATAGTCAGAATTATGGATTTCAAAGTCTTTTGATTGAGCTGAAAGCTCATAAATCAACAGTCCAGAGTTAAAAACTATTGACAACGGCGATTTAAAACACCTCCTTGGCAATCCTATACGTTGCCTCCGCCTTACTCATGGTGTAATAATGCAAGACTGGCACCCCATTGGCAATCAACTCCTTACTTTGTTCAATGGCCCAAGCCACTCCCACATCTTTCACCTCTGCATTGGTTTTGCATTTCTCCAATTCATCCATTAAAGCATCCGGCAAATCCAAGAAAAAAGTCCTCGGTAACATGGTTATCTGTCCCAAGGTCGTTATCGGTTTGATGCCTGGGATGACAGGAACTGTGATTCCTAAGCTTCTAACCTTTTCGACAAATTCAAAGTATTTTTTATTATCAAAAAACATTTGAGTTACAACGTACTCTGCACCGGCATCCACTTTTTCTTTAAGGTACTTCAAGTCAAATTTCATACTCGGGGCTTCGAAATGCTTTTCAGGATAACCAGCTACCCCAACACAAAAGTCCGTGTGAAATCCTGTTTCAGTTTCTTCATGCAAATACCTTCCATGATTCATATTGACAATTTGCTTCACTAAATCTTTGGTGTACGCATGACCATTGGGTTCAGGGATAAATTTATTTTCACTCTTGGGTGCATCGCCTCTCAAAGCCAGGATATTCTCGACTCCAATAAAATTAAGATCTATCAGCGCATTTTCAGTTTCCTCTTTACTAAATCCACCACATAATAAATGTGGTACGGCTTCAACTTTAAAACGGTTCATGATGGCCGCACAGATACCCACTGTTCCAGGTCTTTTTTTTGTTGACACTTTTTCAAGTAATCCGCTGGGGTGTTTTTTATAAATAAATTCTTCTCTGTGATAGGTCACATCTACAAATGGCGGATTAAATTCCATTAAAGGCTCAATCCCCTCACAAAGATCTTTAAGACTTTGACCTTTCAATGGTGGTAAAATCTCAAAGGAAAAAAGCGGCTTCTTGGCCTGTTCGATATATTCCGTTATTTTCATAATTCTTGTTCTTGAACTTTTAAAGATGGCGAATACGCCAAGTTGGGTGAAAGCCACTTTTCAGCCTGAGCCTTGCTCACGCCTTTCCTCATAGCATAATCTATCACCTGATCTTCTCCGATTTTTCCCAATCCAAAATACTTACTCTCCGGATGACCAAAGTAAAACCCGCTTACTGAAGAAGTAGGGTACATGGCAAAACTATCCGTCAAGGTGATCCCTATGTTTTGCTCAACCTTCAAAAGATCAAATAAGGTTCTTTTTTCTGAGTGTTCAGGACATGCAGGATACCCGGGTGCAGGACGAATACCTGCATATTCTTCTTTAATCAGCGCTTCATTCTCCAAAAATTCAGAAGGGGCATAGGCCCAAATTTCTTTTCTGACAAGCTCATGCAGGTATTCTGCTCCAGCCTCCGCAAGACGGTCAGCCAAAGCTTTCAACATGATGTCATGATAATCATCGTGACTCTGCTGAAACTCCTTTAATTTTTCCTCGATTCCCCAACCTGCAGTTACCGCAAAACCTCCAAAATAATCGGTCTTTTCGGGATGGATATAATCTATAAGTGACCTATTTGGAACTCCTTTACCTTTTTTTCCTTGCTGGCGCAGAAAATGGAATACAAAATCCTTGGACATCCCCAAAACCCGGAGGTCATCCCCATCCCTTTTAACTGGGAATAGTCCCAATACAGCTTTGGCCTGTAGCCAGTTTTCTTTGATAATCCTATCCAACATTTGATTGGCATCTTCAAACAAACGCTTGGCCTCATCTCCTACTATCGGGTCTTCCAGGATTTTAGGGAATCTCCCTGATAGCATCCATGTACTGAAAAAAGGTGTCCAATCTATGTATTTCCTTAAAATATTCAGATCCAGACTTTCCACAACAGTAAGCCCTTCTTTGGCAGGTACTATAGGCTCATAGGCATCCCAATCTATAAATACAGGATTACTTTTTGCTGCATCATAGCTAACCAATTGTTTGACCTGTTGTTTGGCTTCATGCGCTATTCTCAAGTCCCTATACAATTGCTTTATTTCCTGGTGATAAGCAGCTTTGGTTTCTTCAGAAATCGCTTCACCAGCTATAGGAACGGATTTGGAAGCATCGGTAACATGAATAACAGTTCCACTGTAAACAGGATCTATTTTAACAGCCGTATGAATTCGGGAGGTGGTTGCGCCACCAATTAAAAGCGGGATTTTCAAACCCATTCTTTCCATTTCTGAGGCTACATGGACCATCTCATCCAAGGAAGGGGTGATTAGGCCACTTAAGCCGATAATGTCCACCTTATTTTTAACAGCTTCGTCAATAATCTTTTGGGCATCAACCATCACGCCCAAATCAATGATCTGGTAACTGTTACAGGCAAGGACAACACCGACAATATTCTTCCCAATATCATGAACATCTCCTTTGACCGTAGCCAATAAAATCTTTTTAATACTGCTTTGTTCCTGATTATAATCCAAATCTCCAACTTTGGGCATAAAGGGCTCCAAATAAGCTACAGCTTTTTTCATTACCCTAGCAGACTTGACTACCTGGGGTAAAAACATTTTACCTTCGCCAAAAAGATCTCCCACTACGTTCATGCCATCCATCAAAGGGCCTTCAATTACTTTGAGCGGATTTTGGTACTTCAATCTTGCCTCTTCTGTATCTTTAATTATATGATCAATTATCCCCTTTACCAAAGCATATTCAATTCGTTTTTCAACAAGCTCTTCTCTCCAAATTTCTGAAACCACTTCTTTCTTTCCATCTGATTTGACCGTTTCTGCAAATGCCAACAAGGCTTCGGTGGCATCTTCCTTCCGGTCAAATAAAACATCTTCCACTTTTTCCAATAGGTCTTTTGGAATATCATCATAAATTTCCAACATGGATGGATTGACAATTCCCATATCCATGCCATGTTTGATTGCGTGATAAAGGAAAGCTGCATGCATGGCTTCTCTCACAGGATTGTTTCCCCTGAATGAAAAACTTACATTACTCACTCCACCGCTGACCTTGGCACCTGGGAGATTTTCCTTGATCCATTTGGTCGCGAGGAAAAAGTCCAAGGCATTTCGTCTATGCTCATCCATGCCCGTGGCTACAGGAAAAATATTGGGGTCAAAGATGATATCATCAGGGTTAAAGTTGACCCTATTGACCAATATCTCATAACTCCTTTTACATATTTCAACCCTTCTTTGGTAAGTATCTGCCTGCCCTTCTTCGTCAAAAGCCATGATTACTACAGCAGCTCCAAATTTTTTAATGGTTTTGGCTTGGTCTATAAACTCCTCTTCTCCGTTTTTCAGACTGATGGAATTGACTATTCCCTTTCCCTGAATGCATTTTAATCCGGCAAGAATAATCTCCCATCTGGAAGAATCCACCATTATGGGGATGCGGCTTATTTCTGGTTCGGAGGCGATAAGGTTCAAAAATTTCTGCATGGCTGCCACACCATCCAGCATTCCCTCGTCCATACAAACATCTAAAATCTGAGCTCCTCCCCTGACCTGATCCAATGCAACTTCCAAAGCATCATCATATTGACCATTGAGGATCAAGCGTGCAAATTTTTTGGATCCGGTTACATTTGTTCTTTCGCCTATGTTTACAAAGTTGATTTCGGGGGTGAAAACCAATGGTTCCAAGCCCGATAATTTCAATGTATTATGTTTTTGGATCTTACTCATCTCCCGTGTTTACTAATTCAACTTTCCTTGGCTGGTACTTTTCGGCTAATTTGGCGATAGCAGCAATATGCTCGGGGGTAGTCCCACAGCAGCCGCCCAGAATATTGACATGGCCCTCTTTCAAGAATTCCTCCACCTGATTTGCCATTTCTGTGGCTCCTTGATCATATTGGCCAAATTCATTTGGAAGGCCGGCATTGGGGTAAGCGGAGACAAAAAACGGTGTATTATCTGCCAAAACTTTCAGGTAAGGGCGTAATTCCTTCGCCCCTAAGGCACAATTCAAGCCCACACTAAATAAAGGAACATGGGATACAGAAATCAGGAAAGCTTCAGTGGTTTGTCCTGACAGGGTCCTCCCTGAAGCGTCGGTAATGGTACCTGAAATCATAATGGGTATGCCTCCTTCTTCAGGATTTAAGGGTATATTTCTTTCCTCGAATACTTCCTGAATAGCAAATAATGCTGCCTTGGCATTCAGCGTATCAAAAATGGTCTCTACCAATAAGATATCTGCTCCTCCATCCAAAAGGCCTTTGACCTGCTCTTTGTAGGCTTCGGCCAACTGATCAAAACTAATGGCTCGATAACCGGGGTCATTCACATCAGGAGAAAGAGAAGCTGTTTTGTTGGTTGGCCCCAAAGCTCCTGCAACAAATCGGGGTTTATCAGGGTTTTTTAATGTAAAAGCATCTGCTACTTCTCTCGCTATTTTTGCCGATTGAAAATTGATCTCGTATGCAAGATGCTGGAGTCCATAATCCTCTTGGGCTATGGAAGTTCCGCTAAAAGTATTGGTTTCAAGAATATCAGCACCAGCATCCAAATAAGCAGCATGGATAGCTTTGACCACATCCGGTCTGGAAAGAGATAGCAGGTCATTATTGCCCTTTAACGGTTTCGGATGATCAGCCAAATCAGGTGTTCTAAAATCTTCTTCTGAAAGTTGATACCGCTGAATCATAGTACCCATGGCACCATCTAGGATCAACACTTTTTTCTTTGCTATGGAAAGTAATAACTCGCTTCTGTTCATTTGATCTGAATTAAAAAGCTTATGCGAGAATAACCGGTCGAAAAAGAAAGTTCTTCCGCTCATCTTTTTCCGGCGTTTCCGGAAGGGGAATTAGCACCTTGCAATTCAGGTTGCTAAGACGTCGTAGGGCCCATCCCTCGGTCTTTCTCGATAAGCAAGCTCAAAGTTAAAGCCTAATCTTGAATTTTATTCATTTTTTTTAATTTTCTTCAAAATCAGCTTATCAAAAATCAATAAGGACAAGGGCTTTTAACAAATTCCATATTTTATCTTAAAATTTGATTTACGGAATTCATACGTTAATTTAGAAATAAAAAACATTGCTCATGAAAATATCAATAATTGCTCTTTTATGTATTAGCCTGATGAGTTGTAACCCGCAATCTTCCAGTTTACATGATCTGAAAACATCTGATTCATGGAATCCGGAATTAAAGTTGGAAGAGTTGGGTATTGTACTCCCTGATCCAAGTTCTCCAGTGGCCAATTACGTAAATGCGGTACGCAGTGGCAACCTATTGTTCTTAGCTGGAAAAGGTCCAAGTCTCTCAGATGGTTCTTACATAACAGGTAAAGTAGGTGAGGATCTTGATATTGAAGAAGGCAGAGAGGCTGCACGCTTGGTGGGAATAGCCCAATTAGCAGTATTAAAAAAAGAGTTGGGTGACCTCAATAAAGTGAAAAGGATCGTAAAGGTATTGGGTATGGTGAATTGTGGGCCGGATTTCAACCAACAACCACAAGTCATTAATGGCTTTTCTGATCTCATGGTCGAAGTTTTTGGGGAAAAAGGCAAACATGCGAGATCTGCGGTAGGTTTAAACTCCCTTCCCATGAACATTGCTGTGGAAATAGAACTGATTGTAGAAATAGAAGACTAGATCATCAAGGTCTTATTCCAACACTGAATTGAAGATAAGGATTGGCCATGTATTTGAACATGGGCAATCCTAGAAAATTATAGGGCGTAAGCGGGACTTCATATCCGGCATGAACACCCAAAATAAAATCAAATATTTTTCTTTTGGAAAGGGGAAATCCATAAGTAAAAAAAACTTCGGGTTTTCCCATAGCCCCAAAACTTCTTAACCGTCCATCAAAGTCAGGTTCTTCAAAAAGACGAGGGAAATCCGGTTTATCTATTGAGGTCAGGGTATACCTGAGGTTACCCAAACCCAAACCAAGCAGTGCCCCCATTTCAATATTCCTTAAATCAAGGAACTTCATTCCACCATTAGCATAGACTCTGACAGAGTTAAGTGTATGGTTTTGAGTTGCTGAAGCCTGTCCCCCATAGCCTAAGTTGAATACATCCACTCCATAGAGTAGCTCTCTGCTGTAACCCATGATTTTTAAACCCCAATTGTTAGGTCTGCCAGAAAACGGGCGCAGACCATTGTCCTCGAGATGCGAATTAAGTGCATCGGGAGTGGTAAAATGCAGCCCGTATAAGAAGTGAGCGCCTATGGTAGCATCCTTATAAAAATAACTATAATCCGGTAAAGTCAACCCAGCCCCAAACCTTAAAAAAGCGCCAGACTGAATATTACCGAAACTTATCCCATTTTGACTCCACGAATCTTCAAAAGGACTAAAAGAATATCCAAATTGCCCTATTAAAGCCATCGCCTCATCCCTCCCAGGTATGGGTACATCATAGCTCAGATGAAACCCAAATTCAGTCAAAAAGCCTCTGAATTGTAAGGAACTCTTATGAATATTACCATCCCTAAGAATAAAACCCTGCTGAGGAGAAGTTAAAAAGGCATCTATATTTCCTGCTTCATTTTCTCTTAGCATTTGGAAATTTAAGAATCCTGAACCCACTGCCATATAGTGGATCAACTGAAATCGGCCTTCCTCAGTAAAAGCAAAACCAAGATTAAGCATGAACCGAGTAGTCCTGAAATCAATATCGTAACCATTAAATCTTGAGGCAGGTCCAGGATTTTGAGATAACTCCAGTCCTACAATGAAATCATTGTATCTTGCCTGATAGCCTAAATTAAAGTTATTGTACCCTTTTCTCATTGGGCTTAAACCCTTGTTTTCCAACATATCATTGAACTCACGGAGATTGGATCCTGTATTTCCATAAGTAAAATACATTGTAGACCTATTGGTATTGGGCCCTTGTGCAAAAAGTCCCATTTGTAAAAAAAACGTAATCAGCAATAAAGGAATAAACTTCATAGACAGGTGTTTCACCTCAAAAATAAAGCATAATGGCATATTTATCTCCTATACTTTAAAATTATCTGTTCAAATACTTTATGATCTTGGCATAAAGGTTGTCAGGATTAAATGGTTTGGGAATAAAGTCATCCATTCCTACATCTTCCAGTTGTTGTTTCACATCAATCAAAGAAGATGCCGTTAATGCTATAATCGGTAAGCTACTCTTGATCGGGTCTTGATGAGCTCTCACATATGCAGCAACCTCAAATCCATCCATTTCCGGCATTTGAAGGTCCAATAATACCAAATGAAATTCTTTGGCATCAAATTCCTTTATGGCTACTTTGCCATTTTCCGCTATCACCACCTCCTTCACACCCCATTTTATCAAAAATTTATGGATCATCATTTGGTTGACAAGATTATCCTCAGCCACCAATATTTTCGCTGACTTTAAGTCTTTTTCTGTAGATTCAATTCGCTGAAAGTGAATATCAGAAAAGGCTTTGATTTTTTTAAACCGGATTACAAAAGTAAACAAAGTGCCTCCACCGGATCTTGGTTTCACCTGTATATCTCCACCAAATAAGGCAACCAGTTTTTTTACTATTGCCAATCCAAGACCTGTACCCCCAAATTTCCTTGTTGTTTCTGCACTTGCTTGGGTGAAAGCTTCAAAAATAGATTCTAATTTATTTTCAGGAATTCCAATTCCTGAATCTTCAAAATCAAATTTAATCGCTATTTCCTCTGAGTCCTCATCAATTCTTCTTAAAGCAATCCTAATGAAGCCTTTAGGAGTAAATTTGACGGCATTTGAGACCAGGTTGTTAACAATTTGTCCCAGTCTTACTGGATCACCCAATAACTTATTGGGTATTTCATCATCATATTCCAGAATGATGTCCAATGCTTTTTCTTTGGCTTGGTAAGAGTAGGAGTGAATAATCCTGTTGATGACATTTTTAATTTCGAAATCAACATGTTCCAACTCAACCTTTCCAGAGTCTATTTTGGTATAATCAAGAATATCATTGATCAATCCCAGTAAATTTTCTGCAGAAAACTGCAAAGTTTTCAAGTTTTCCAATTGGTCAGGTCTAGGCTTGTCATCGATGAGTAAATGGGCCATGCCTATTACTGCATTCATAGGAGTCCTGATCTCATGGCTCATTATAGAAAGAAACTGAGATTTGATCTTGGATGCTTGTTCTGCTTTTTCCTTTGCCAAAAAAAGTTCTCTTTGTGCCTCTTTCAAAAAAGTAATGTCCCTTGCTATGCCATTATAGAAAATTTGATTGTTCTCTCCGGTTACAATTTTCCCATTTGAACTAAAAATCCTATAAACACCATCTTTCCTCCTTAATTTAAATTCCAAATACTGATTTTGTTCGAGAAAATGAAGGGAATTGGTCGCAAGTTCAGCAAGTTCAGAAGTGTCACTTTCATGAAGAAAATCGGTTAGTTTATGATTGAGAACTTCCTCCAGTTCATACCCTAAAAACTGCTTGATATTAGGGGAAATATAAGTAATGGTGAAATCTGTATTTAAAGAAAAAATGATTTCTGTGGATTCTTCCACAAGCCTTCTGTATTTCTCTTCGCTTTTTTGAAGATTTTCTTTCGCTTTGTATTCTTCATTGATATCTCGAATTATACCCAATGCATATTCAACTTCTCCTCCATGAAAAATCGGTTTGACGGTCATTTCATAATACCTCCTTCTGAAAACCAATATTTTATTGATGCCTTTTCTCCTAAACAAGGCCTCCTTAACCGCAGGTTCAATCTCACTCAGGTTGGAAGTATGCACTTCTGCCAAAGTTTTTCCTTCAAAATCTGAAGGTTTCATACCCCAATCATTTAAGGTTGGGCCTTGGGCTACAATGTAGCGAAGATCTTTATCAATAAGGAATACACTGATATAAGGAATATTTGAAGCCAATACACTGTACCTCTCCTGACTTCTTAGAATTTCTTCTCTGGTCTTCTTTTTTTCCGTAATGTCCTGAAGGATACCTTCATGCAGAACTACTTTTCCTTCCTGATCTAGCAATTCCCTTGATTTGTCTTCCACCCAAAGGTAATCTCCATCTCTTTTCCTGATTCGATATTCTCCCGAGTATGCAGGAATACCCTTTTCATCCCCTGCCTTAAGATGAAAATTCATCAATACTTTCAAGTCATCAGGGTGGATCAAATCAAGAATATTCACTTTATCGATAAGATCCTGTGCACGGTATCCAAACTGATTGATATTTTCAGAGATGTATAGAATTTTGAAATCATCATTTGGGTCAATTGTAAATAGCACCGCTGGACTATTTTCAACCACCATTTTGGCCCTTTTAGCAAGCGCTTCCTGCTTTCGAAAAACAGAAAGATTTCGGATTAAAAAAGAATAGCCCAATTTATTGTCCTCATCATTTAAAAACGGCTGAATGGATACATCATAGGGCTGCACGGTCCCATTAAATGGCTTAAGATTTAATTCCTTTTTAAATACCTCTGACTTTTTTAAAAGCATAATTTCAGATTTGATGCCTTCTACATCCTCAGAAAGGAAATCAAAAAGATCAAAAATCAAACCTATATATTTCTTGTTCTGTGCAACATTACATTCATATTTGGCTGCCTTGTTAAGGTAAATAACGTTCCAATCGCTATCTGTTACAAAAATCGGATCGTCTACTTGTGCCAGGATTTGAGATTGGAGTTTGAGGTAATTTTCAGCATCTCTTTTGTGGGTAATATCAGTACAGTTTCCAAAAATTTCAATTTCACCGGATCTTTCTAAATCCCTGACCACAATATTATAACTGATCGTCTTCAGTCTACCATTAGGTAATTTAAGTGAAAATTCACCTTCACCTCCTTGCTTATCAAAAAAAGCCATTTTAACTTTTTTCAAGAGTTCTTTTTTGTCTGATTGATCAATAAGTTTTATCAATTCACTGATTTCCACACTATTGATTTCATCATTCAATTCAAAAATCTTATTTAGACCTTTAGAAAAAACCAGTTTGTTTCTGGACTCACTGTAGCGCCATGAACCGGATTTAGCAAGTATTTCTGTAGAGGCCAAAAGCTTTTCGTTCCTGTCCAAACTTTTCCTGATGGCTCGATTGCTGAAACTTCCTGCATAGATATCTCCCAGCTGTCGCAAGACATATTCGTCTTTTTCAGTCCAGGCTCTTTTTTCCTTTACTGCATCAAGTCCAAAAAAGCCTACCAGTTTGTTTTCAGAAAAAATGGGAATCAAGAGTACAGATTTGATTCCTTGATGTCGGTATACCTCTTGCTCTCTGGTCAAAGTTTTGGGCATATTATCAACATCAGGAATGACCAGAATCTCTCCTTTACGGAGTGTTTTCATGGTGTAAGCCTCTTCTTCTATATCAATATATTTAAGTTCATCGATCTGCGGATCAATCCCTTCATTTGTCCATTCATAAACATACTCCATTGTTTCCAATTCAGGGTGTATAAGAAAAATATAGGCCCTGTCTGCCATTTCAAACTCTCCGAGCATTTGAAGCGATTCTTGGAAGACAATGTCTAATTGTTGAATATCAGCATTGACAAATTTAGTTGATATTTTATTGATCAACTTTTCCAGTTCATAACGTTTTTCAAGAGATATTTTTGCCAAATGATAGTCAGTAATATCTCTTGCACTGAAGAGAATACCCTCCACGTCAGGATCATTAAATAGGTTCTTGGCATAACTTTCCAAGAAAACTTTCCGGCCATCAGGACGCTTTACCCAAAAATTTATTTTAATCTCATCATTTCCATCCCAAAGGTCATTCAAGTCTCCTTCTACTATTTGTATCAATTCCGAATCGATAAAAGCATCAACTGATTTGCCAATGACATCTTCAGGGTTGACTCCTAACTTATCGATAATGGAAGCACTGATAAATTTGTAGACCTTGTTACTGTCCAAAATCGCCAACATGTCGTGGCTATTTCTGAGTATGGTCTCAACAAACCCCAATTCTTCTTTAGCGCTTATTGAGTCACCAGCTTCCTTTCCGGAATACATAAACTCACCTAAGGTGACGTGCCTTTTTCCCTTAGCCAGGCAATACCGCTTTTCAGTGTTAGAGGAAAGATTTACAAAAGTCCATTGGAATCTGTTCAGTATACTATTTTTTCCTTTTAGTGCCCGCAAAAAATCGGATTTCGGAAGTTCTCCCCCTAAAAAAAATCTATACATTTCATTTTGGCTCACTCCACTATTGACAAATTCCTGCCATTTTTTGAATTCAAACTGAAAATTATCCAGCCAGTATTTATTGACAAAAACAATCTGATCTTCACTGAAAACAATCATTGGATCATGAGATTCATCAAAAAAACTGAAAACAGAAATATCCAATTTTTCAAAATAAGCCATACGGTCCTGTAAAATTTATGCCTTTACAATTTTAATCTTTTATTTTCACAGTCTAGTCTAAATTTCAATCTAAATATATTCAGTTGCAATTCCATAAAAACAACCAATAAAATGAAACTAAAAATAAGCTTATTTCTTACCCTATGTATCAGTTGGCATGTACAGGTTTTCAGCCAAAATGTCGAAATTATAAATATCACCGATTTGACAAAAATCGTAAGCACGGGCAACCACACCTTGACTAATAATGGGGATGAGGTATTGTACCTTAAAAAATATATAACTTCAGAATCTGAAAACCAATATAATTACAAATCACAAATCTGGATTTCAGATTTAAAAGGCGAAGGGGAAGGACGACCGTTGTCTTCATCAGAGTATAATATCTCTTCATTTGAACTTTCTCCTGATGGAGAGAATATAGCTTTTGTAAGGTCAAAAGACGGACAAAGCCAAATCTGGATACTTCCCCTAAAAGGAGGAGAAAGTCAGGTGGTGACTTCTGAAAAATATAATGTTTCTAATCCTGTTTGGTCTCCGGATGGGAACAAAATTCTTTTCAGCATTACCTTTCCTATTTGGGCAATTGAAGGAATCCCAGATTGGGATATGCAAAGACCCGGAAGAGAATATGGAGATGAGCCTAACTACAAAGCTATTGATAAAGGGCTGGCCAAAGAGGAAATCAAGCCTAATCCTGATGGGTCATTAGAAGAATTGAGGGCTTTTTTAGCAAAAAATGCGAGTAAAAACGATCCAAAGGTAATTGATAGATTGAACTTTTTGGGAGAAACAGATCTCAGTCCTGACCTCTACTTTTCCCATTTGCATATATTAGATATAAAAAGCAAAAAGACTGAACAGGTCACAGATGGTTTTCAAAGTTATTTTGGAGCGAGCTGGTCTCCGGATGGAAAGTACATTCTTGCTTCCTCACTCAAAAATACAGAACATCCTGATCTTACCAATCATACAGAAATTTGGAAAATCAATTTAGAAGATAAAAAAAGTGACGTTTTTTTCTCTCTGGAAAATCACCGCGTTGGAAACCCTGTCTTTTCTCCAGATGGAAAATGGATTGCTTTTGGTGGACAAAATATGACAGAGCCTTCATACAATATGTCAATGATTGGAATCATCCGGCCTGATGCTTCTGGTTTTCAATGGATAACCAAAGAGCTTGACAGAAGTGTATCCGGCCTGAAATGGGTTGATGATAGCATACACTTACTATTTACCGGTGCCAACCAAGGGGGTTTTAGTCTTTGGAAAGCCAATATCAACAAGTCCAAAATTGAGCCTGTGATATCGGGTCCAGTGGGTGTGACGGGATTTGATACGAAGGGTCAAAAATTGGTATATGCCCTGACCAAGGTTGAAAATCCATCTGAAATTTATTCAGCTGACCTCAGCAACAGCAATCCAAAGCAAATAACAAAATTCAATGAATCGTGGCTTGCTGGAAAAAAGATTTCCAAACCTGTGGCACATCAAATGATCACAGAGGATGGATATAGCATTGATTATTGGGTGATGGCACCTGTTGATATTAAACCGGGAGAAAAATACCCTACAATTCTAAACATGCACGGTGGGCCTTCTGCAATGTGGGGGCCTGGTGAATTTTCTATGTGGTATGAATTTCAGGTCATGGCAGCCAAGGGATATGGACTGGTCTATGCCAACCCTAGAGGAAGCGGTGGTTATGGTAAGGCATTTCAAAAGGGAAATTTCCAAAACTGGGGAGATGGTCCGGGATCTGATGTATTGGGAGCACTGGACCAAGCTGGAGAAAACTACGATTGGATAGACAAAGACCAATTATTCCTTACAGGAGGGTCGTATGCAGGGTATCTCACAGCCTGGATAGTAGGACATGACCATCGTTTCAAAGCTGCTTTTGCTCAAAGGGGCGTGTATGAATTGACTTTTTTTATGGGAGAAGGGAATGCTTGGAGATTGGTACCCAATCATTTTGGTTATCCTTGGGAAGATGAGATCAAAGAAGTATTGGATTATAACAGCCCACAAACATATGTACAGAATATCCAAACACCATTATTGATCAAGCACGGAGACTTGGACTTGAGAACAGGTGTAAGGCAATCTGAGCTCTTGTATAAAAGTTTGAAAATATTGGGCAAACCCGTTGAATATGTTAGGTATCCCGGAGAAGGTCATGAGCTATCAAGGTCAGGCGCTGTTCATAGGCGACTTGATCGGATGGGGCGAATCATTGAATTCTTCGAGCGGTACACCAATCATGCCAATTGAAAATCAGGAAACCTTTCCTAAACTACCAAAAAATAATCCAAGGGAGTGTTTGCATTTAACCACTCCCTTGGATTATTTCGATAAAAACTAATTTTAATTTATTCAATCTTTAATCAAATTATTGAAGTTGTAATTTTTATTTTTATAAAAAAACATATTTTTTATTGAATAATTAGGGTATTTAGTCACAAAAAATACCTAATGTTAGGTATTTTTCCAAAAGATTAAAATCGCTAAACTTGATA
>NZ_SLAP01000197.1 GCF_007126775.1 Cecembia sp.
GTCAATAGATACTTTAAGTGCTAAACAGGTTTGGTGTGGCTGGGATAATGACTTACAAGCTTGTCATGCAGGAGGGCTTCATGGCTATTGCGCTTATGGCGGTCCTGATTGTACTACAACAATACCAACAGTAAGGCCATAATGCACCTTCATTTCATGAAACCAATTTAAATCAGCTCTTTCTTTCAGGAAAGAGCTGATTAATCCATTAAAGATCCCATGAATAAAAAAATAATTTCAGCCTTTACGCTGTCGGTATTCCTTTCTTGTTCCCATAAAGAGGAACTCTCAATCAATCCTTTGGACTACATAGCAGAAACCATATCCATTCCAATAGACTTAAAAACGGAAACATATACCAGAACTTTGCAATACTTTGAAGGGGATCTCTATTGGTGGAATTCTGACCGGGAGACTATTAGTGTTTTTGACCTTTCTCGCAAAAAATTAAAAAATACTTTGAAAATGGAGAGAGAAGGTCCAAATGGACTTGGTAACCCGATTGGATTTTTCGTTTTAAACCGAGACAGCATTTATGTCCCTACCATAGCATTTGAACTTCGCTTGATTGACCCAAATGGAAATCTATTGAACACCTATAATTATTTCAGTCATTCTAAACTTGCGGTTCCAATACCTTCTATGACCAGGTATTCAAATATGTTACATACCGATTATTCAGAATCTTTATATCTAGGGATGAGAGATCTTGGAAACGTTGCCCCCTCTAATTTAAACGAGCAGGCACTAATCGAAAATCCTCCAATCCTTAGCTTCAATAAATCATTAGGAACCTTTGATTATTTAGAGTTCAGGCTTCCCTCTTCCTTTGTGAAATTCGACAATTTCATTAATATTTCACAAACATCAACTTCAAAATCTTTACTCCTACTACATCGTCAAAGCAATACTTTAATTGAAATTGATTTTAATGGAGTTAATTATAAAGAATACCAGCTTGAAACGGATTTGATAAATTCTTATTCCAATGAATATTACTATTCCCCTCGAATGTCCCGATCAATAGAAGAAAATTTGCAACTAATGCATAAAAGCTCTGAGAACTTAGGACTAGTCTTTGATCCATATAAAAATCTATTGTACCGATTTGGCTGGCCTGGAGAAGATATTTCGATGGACAAGAACGCTATGAAGTTCGGGTATACTCCTCGATATTTCACCATCAGTATTTATGACGGGATAGATTACAGCTTAATAAAGGAGTTCACTTTACCAAAAAATACTTACCTGGCACATCATTACTTTGTCTCAGAAAAAGGATTAAACCTTTTTCCTATGCACCCCGATAATCCAGAATTTGATGAGAATTATATGGTAATTCATACTTTTGACTTCAGCAATCTTGTTCAATAATTGAATAGTTGAAAGTTATGCAATAGGGTTACCGCATTTTATTTTTACAACTTTCTCTTTTTTTGAAGTCAACCCTTAATCATTTCCTCAATGGGTTGATTAACGGTATCTTGCACAGCATCTGTATCGATCACCTTTATCCTTCTTGATAGCGGAATGCAGAGCAAACTCAAAAAGATAGCGATATATCCCACTATATTGTAATTGACCAATTCTCCATTGATACCCTCGGCAAGAATCAGTCCCGCTACAAAAGAAGCCAGTCCAGCGGACAGTTGTTGCACAGCAGAATTAAAGCTCAAAAAACTCCCCCTATTTTCCGGCTTGGCAGTACCTGTAATCAAAGCCATGGCCGGAACCATTCGCCCATTGGAAGTCACAAAAAACATAGTAGTGATGAGAAGAACATAAGGTATAGGGGTACTTCCCAAATTGGTGATCACCCCGATAGGTATAAGATTAAGCGTCATGAAAATCACAAAAACCTTGGTCTTTCCGTGCAAATCGGTCATTTTACCTACCCAAGGCGAGGTGAAAATAGTAAACAATCCTCCAGCCATGTAAATGTATGTAAGTTCCATATCCGTAAAACCCACATTGGCTACCATATAAGGGCTGATAAAGGGGATTATGGTAAACTGCCCCAACATCATCATAATGGTCAATGTGATCGCCCTCATTTGATTGGGATTTCCTGTCACCCTCCTCACTACCTGCATGGGACTGGGCTTATTGCTTTTATGAACCATATGTGCAGTGATAGAGGGCAGGAATTTGTATATCATCCACAGAATAAAAACAGAAATACCTGCCAAAAAGAAAAAAGGAGCATGCCAATTGGAAATACTGGCTATAAATAGCCCAAATGGAACGCCAAAAACAGAAGCTACAGAAAAAGCAGCCATCACCAATCCCATGGCCCTACCTCTTCTGGAATCGGGAATGACATCACCGATAATCGCTAGGATCAAAGCCGATGTCAGGCCACCAAATAGGCCCGCTATAATTCGAGAACCCAACAAAAAAGCATAATTGGGTGATAAAGCACAGGCCAAGGTGGCCAAAAGGAATCCGCTAAATACCCAAAGGGTAATTGTCCTTCTATCGTATTTATCCAAAACAAAAGCTCCCAAGAAACTACTTGCACCAGCACTGAAGGTGTATGAGGAGACCAATAAACCAAATTCCCTTGGAGAGATTTCAAATATCCGCATCAGTTGGGGACCAAGCGGCATTAAAATCATAAAATCCACGATGTGGGTAAAATTGATGGCAGCGAGGGTCCAGAGTAATAATTTTTCCTTGTTCATTTTGAAAGATGCTATAGGATTAACCTCGCACAGCAGCGTATGGTTCTCAGATGTTTAATTAATTCTTATACAATATCCAGATAAAGAAAAGTCTCTGGAATCGCATCAATGATATCGGATGCTATTACCCCCCTCCTTTTCTTCTCTCCTGCTATTTCCCCGGCCAGCCCGTGGTGGTAAACACCGCAAATTGCTGCATTTAAAGGGGGGTAACCTTGTCCTAGAAATGAGGTGATCATTCCTGTAAGCACATCTCCTGAACCTGCAGTAGCCATGTATTGATTTCCAGTGGAATTAAAATATTGCTTTCCATCGGGAGTGGAAATTGAAGTGAAGGCTCCTTTCAAAACCAAATAAATATTATTTTCTTTTGCAAAATCCCGTGCTTTTTGAAGCCTTTCATTTTGATCTGATGATTTACCGGTCAGTCTTTCAAACTCTTTCAGATGTGGGGTGAGAATACTTCCCTTGGGTAAGAACTTAAGATTTTCCATCTTTTTGGCCAATAGATTGAGACCATCTGCATCGATCACCAATGGTTTATGAAATCGCTTCAAAATACTGCTATAAAATGCCAAGTCTACTTCTGTACCCCACCCAGGCCCAATCCCCAAAGCTTCAAAAACCTCCAATCCTTTCACTTCTTTGGCTCCTGCAACCATTACCTCAGGAACAGCTGTCTGTATGATTGCTCTTTCGGTATCTGAAATTTGTACATGAACAAGTCCTGATCCTGTTCTCAAGGCGGCTTTTGAAGACAAAACCATGGCACCAACTTTGCCCATGCTTCCTCCAAAGAGCATAATTTTCCCGAAATCACCCTTATGACTAAACGCATGAAAAACCTGATGAAGCGGCCGGATATCCTTTTTTCTTAAAAAATATTTACCTTCATTGTAAGCTTCCAAAAACTCATCCGGAATACCAATATCAACGACATGGATATTCCCGGTAAACAATGCATGCTCTGGAAAAAGTAAAGCCAATTTGGGGAACTGAAATGTAACGGTATGATCTGCTTTGAATGCAAGACCCTTTATTATTCCATCTGATGGTATACCAGAAGGAATATCCACAGCTATCTTAAGTCCTTGGAGTGCATTAACTTTCTCCATTGCAGACAAATACTTACCTTCTAATGGCCTATTTATACCTACACCAAAGATAGCATCCAATATCATGTCAGGACTGGCATTGGAAAAATCAAAATCATCTATTGACACAACCTTGACATCCGCAGGAAGTCTTTCAAAATTAAGGCGGTAATCTTTACTACAGTTATTTGCCTCTTCAAAGACAACCAAGGTAATGTCTCCCATCTCATTCGCAAGTAACCGTGCAATGGCTACTCCATCTCCACCATTGTTACCTGGGCCAGCAAATATGATGAGGCGTTTCTTAGTTGAATCAAATGTACTACTAAACCAATCACAAAAGCCAATTGCAGCCCTTTCCATCAAATCCAATGAGCTTATACACTGATTTGCAATAAAATCAGCATCCAGTTGTTTGACGCGACTTCCAGAAACAATACCGAGCATAATGGACATTAAATTTAAACCATCATTCTAAAAAAAATAAAAAGGGATAAAATTAAAAAAGCTATTCCATTGGGAATAGCTTTTTAATCATATTGATATTAAAGTTAATTTTGAACTTTCCCGACAGCAGCATACAAGAGTTTTCTGGCATCAGCTTCCCTTAATTCAAACTGAACATCCGAAATAGGGCCCATTTTAACATCTCTATCTGCTTTCATAGAAATCGTAATTTGATCTCTTTCTGCTTCTGACAACTTATCTTTTTCTTGGTTGACCCAAAGTACAATATCTTTTGTATTGATGAGCACGTCATTGGCCTGAACCCTAGGTTCTGCTCCAAACATAGCTGTGTTCTTTGGTTTTCCAATGTAAAGGTAAGAAATCAAGGTTTTCTTCTCTAATTTCTGCAACTGAGTTGCTTGAGGGATTTTTTGCTCAACCAAAATCTCCTGCTCTCTCAATACAGTGGTTACCATAAAGAAGAACAAAAGCATGAAGATAATATCCGGCAACGCAGAGGTAGGGATATTTTGAGAAGTACCAGTCTTTTTCTTAAACTTTGACATATTAATTTCCTCCTATTTTATCTGGTTCAGCTATCGAAATTGCCATTGGAATTCCCTCTTTACCACGGTCAAGTAGTTCTCTTTCTGCTGGATTCTTACCGGTCAAAGCCCTATATTGATCAGAGGTAAGTCCGACTCTTTCAGCATAAATTTCAAAATATGCTCTTTTCACCTGGTCAAGAACTTCCAGGTACCTTTCATAGGAAGTTCCTCTGTTGGTTTTGATGGACACAACAGCTCCACCTGACATGGGATGATCTGAAGAATCAGAACTTCTTTTTGCCCTGTTCCTTAGTGATGCTGGCAAACTGTTGAACAAAGCAACAGCGTCTTCATCGGGCGCACCGAAATTTAAGATAAAATCTTTAAGGTCTTCGGAAAGCTTTTCGGTATTATCCAAGTACTCACCTTCAACCAGCAACTGGTCATTGGCGTTGACAAGGATGTTGAAAATATTCCTCTCGTTCAATAGGACCTCAGGCGGTGGCTGATTGGGGTCCTGCTTTGGAGGAAGGATATTCAATATACCTTTATCCGAAGCAATTGTCGTAGTAACCAAGAAGAAAATCAGCAACAGGAAGGCGATGTCCGCCATGGAACCTGCGTTGACCTCCTGGGTTAATCTGCCTTTTTTTCTTGCCATTACTTTATTGCTTTATTGATTTCTGTAATCACAATTCCCACAATCGCTATGATAAACAAAGCGTAGGTTGTAAGAAGTGCTCCTCCTACAAATTTAGATAAACCTGGAGTAAGGTTAAAAGGATCTGCGGCATACTTCGGAAGAACTTCTGCATCAGCTATTGAGTAAGCGATAAAGAAGACAACTGCAAGAACAGCTACACCAATGCCGGTTTTCACCAAACTAGCTGGGTTGTCCAAAGATTTGATCAAAGGCATCACTATTGCTAAGACAGCTCCAATGATGATCAAACCTTCCGCGACAAATATGAAAATGTCTATACTATCCATTTGTAATGATTTTCAATTGAAAGATTGATTGAGACGAAGGCTTTCGCCGACCAAGATTACTTAGTCAGCTTGTGCTTCACAAGGATATCCACTAAAGTGATGGAAGCATCCTCCATATCATTCACCAATGAATCGATTTTAGCCACACAATAGTTGTAGAACAACTGAAGAATAATCGCAACGATCAAACCTGCTACCGTTGTCAAAAGGGCGATTTTAATACCTCCAGCAACGAGAGATGGGGAAATATCACCAGCTGCTTCGATTGCATCAAAGGCACCGATCATACCAATTACCGTACCCATGAAACCCAACATTGGAGCAAGGGAGATAAATAGTGATATCCATACCAAACCTTTTTCTAGACGGCCCATTTCAACAGATCCGTAGGCAATAATGGACTTCTCCACCATTTCAATGCCCTCAGAGTACCTCATTAGACCCTGAGTAAAGATAGAGGCTACAGGACCTTTTGTGTTTTTGGTAACATCTTTAGCTGCTTCAATACCACCTTGATCAAGTGCTTCTTCTACTTTTGACAATAGTTTCTTGGTGTTGGTAGTAGAAAGATTCAAAGTAATGATTCTTTCCAATGCTACAGCTAGACCCAAAATCAAACAGATCAATACCGGAGACATGAAAGTAGGATCACCTTCAATGAACTTCTCTTTAATAATTTGGTGGAATCCTTTTTCTTCGTCCATGATTTCATCATCGACAACGATAGGAGCAACAGGCGCCGGCGCCTCTTCCACAACTTCAGTTTCTTCTGCAGCTTCTTGTTCTTCTGCATCTTGAGCTTTCGTGATTACTGGGAACATCAAGATTCCGGAAAGCATGAACAAAGCGATTAACTTTTTCATAATGTAGTTTTTAAATAGACTTTAATAAAGGTTAAACGGTTTCTAACTAATAATGAGATTTTAAAGTTATCATTTTTTCGATTCAAATTGCAAAGGAAATAATCATAATTTTTAGAGAAAGTTGATTACACCATTAGTTTTTTGAATTTTATGCAAGCTAAAACAAGCCTAATGAAGCAATTAGACAATTTATATAAAAGGAAAAACAAATGGGTTAATTGGAGGGATAAATGGTTCAATATCTGTTTTTAGTGAAAAAAGCATAAAATTGACATGCACTAATTCAAATAAGCCCGGTAAAAAACACCTAGGAAAACATTTTTCAGACTATAAATAAAAAAACCAGTCTTATCTCTAAAACTGGCTTTTCGCAGAGAGGAAGGGATTACTCGTACCCACAGGGCATGCAGCACTGGCCCTCGTGAATCTCCCTTCGGTCGATTTCGAACCCAATGTTGTTTAATCGAGGGTTCTCATCCCTTCCTTGTCCGATTTCTTTTAGGGAAATAAAAAAGCCAGTCTTATCTCTAAAACTGGCTTTTCGCAGAGAGGAAGGGATTACTCGTGCCCACAGGGCATGCAGCACTGGCCCTCGTGAATCTCTCTTCGGTCGATTTCGAACCCAATGTTGTTTAATCGAGGGTTCTCATCCCTTCCTTGTCCGATTTCTTTTGGGGAAATAAAAAAGCCAGTCTTATCTCTAAAACTGGCTTTTCGCAGAGAGGAAGGGATTCGAACCCTCGATACCCTTTAGGGGTATACACGCTTTCCAGGCGTGCTCCTTCAACCACTCGGACACCTCTCTGTATGGTGGATTCTCAAATCGAGGTGCAAAGAAATGAATATTTAGATGCCTATCCAAAATCTTTTTAATAAAATTAAAGAAAGCCAGCAAGGGACATTTCTCCTGCTATTGGTTTAACCAACTTTCTCCGGATTTCGGCATCTGAAAGCCCACTACCTAACAAAAACATCATCTTTGTCACTGCTGCTTCTGTGGTGATATCTCCTCCACTCAAAACACCTATCCTCAGCAAATCTTTACTAGTTTGATACCTTCCTTGGATTACCCTTCCACCATTGCATTGCGACACATTCAAAATGATAATACCTCTACCCACTGCCTCTTCCAATGTTTCCAAAAACCAAGATTCACTTGGGCTATTTCCTGATCCGTAAGTTTCCAAAATAACACCTTTAAGGTCCTTGATGGCCAGACAAGACTGCAATACCTCAGCGGTAATCCCGGGAAACAGCTTCAGTACCAACACATGATTGTCCAATTTATTGAAATACTTCAACCGCGCTCCTTCTTCGAAAGGGGTTATTGCAGCATAATTATAATCAATTACAATACCTGACTCGGCCAAAGCAGGATAATTTTCGGACTCAAAAGCATCAAAATGTACACTTTGTACCTTTTTGGACCTGTTCCCTCTCAATAACATGTGGTTAAAAAAGATACAGACCTCCGGGACAATAGGCTTCCCATTCGCCTTGGCAGTAGCTATCTCTAATGAAGTCATCAGATTTTCCCTGGCATCGGATCTCATGGCTGATATTGGCAATTGGGCTCCTGTAAAAATAACTGGCTTACTTAGCCCCTGTAGCATATAACTGAGCATAGAGGCAGAATAGGCCATAGTATCCGTTCCATGGAGTATCACAAAACCATCGTAGCTGTCATAATTCTCATAGATAATATAGGCCATGTCCACCCAATGGTTCATGTTGACATTGGAGGAATCTATCGGTTCAGGAAATGAGATTACCGTAATGGCTATATTCATCTGCGTGAGCGAAGGGACCTTTTCCAGAATTTGTCCGAAATTAAAGGGAACCAATGCCCCTGAATCATCATAGGCCATACCCAATGTACCACCAGTATAGATGATCAATACCGAAGAAGTAATGTCACTTTTTGCAGCAGTGTTGAGTCTGACAATTTTATAATTCATAATCTGAAATGATGAAAAACACGGTTGGCGTTATTAATGGTGAATTGAGCAATTTCTTCTATCTCCTTCTGGAGCATATCCCCAACCCTTTTAGCTATAAGTGGAATATATTCAGGAGAGTTCCTTTTTCCCCTATGAGGAACAGGTGCTAAATAGGGTCCATCAGTTTCCAATACCAGAAAGGCTGGATTTACATGGGGCAAAACAGCATCCAAACCTCCATTCTTATAGGTTGAAACTCCTCCTATTCCCAACATAAAACCCATTTGAATAATTTCCTCAGCTTGCTCTAATGTCCCCGTAAAACAATGAAAAATACCTTTTAAATTTTCATCGTGTTCCTCTTTTATCAGCGCGATGGTCTCTTCCATTGATTCCCTGCAGTGTAAAATAATTGGCCACTTTTTATGTTTTGCCCACTGTATCTGAACCCTCAAGGCTTCCTTTTGTTGTTCAAAAAAGGTTTTATCCCAATAAAGATCCAGTCCTGTTTCACCTATTCCTGCAAAATCCCTCTTATTGATCCAGTCTTCCATGATGTATAACTGCTTTTCAAAATCTTTTTTTACATCACATGGATGCAGACCCATCATCGGAATACATACTCCTGGGTACCGCAATTCGCACTCCAACATGGCGTCAATGGTATCCACGTCCACATTGGGCATATATAATTGATTGACACCATTTTCCTGCGTCCTTCTGATTACTTCTTCTCTATCCCCTGCATACTTATCTGAATAAATATGCACATGAGTATCTATATAGTTCACTGTTCAAATAGGTTTGATTCAAACTTTTCCTTTCCGAAATCAGACTTCAAACTTCCGAAATCAATACTTTCTACCCTTCCATTTTGTCTTGCTTGGCCAAAAATAATAAACTATCGTGGACCAAGAGATAAGCGCATAATATATTTCAAAAAGCAATAAATCATGCCATTTCAATTTAATGCCTGTTTTGAATGCAAATCGATAAATAAAAAGGCCCTGTATTAACACTTTCATCAGCCAAATGAATATCCCTTCAAAAGGAAATAAAAAAACAAAATACAACATAGCAGGAAAGAAAAATACTTGAAGCCCTAATAACAGTTTCCATACCCAAGGTAAAGCCATAGCTCCGGACATCCAGCGTTTCCTTTGGGCCATCAAATCTTCAAAAGATACTTGCCCTTTGGTCAGGATCAGATTTTTTGGACCGACCAGGTGTATACAATCAAACCCATTTTTTTTTACCTGTTTGGCCATTTCAAAGTCTTCTGTCAAAGAAAAGGGAATGCCTGCAAACCCTCCCACAGCATTATAGGCAGATCTGGAAATCAGCATATTGTTCCCCATAGATGTAACCGCTATTCCCAAATCATCCATGATTTTTACCATACCTAAAGTCAACCACCAATCCAAAGCCTGAAATCGTGCAAAAACACCTTTTTCAAATACTGTCGTAATCCCCGTAACAACACCAGGTTTTTGTTTATTCCAAGCTTCCACCATGGAAGATGCCCATTCTGGCCCAATTTGACAGTCCGCATCGGTAAACAGATACAAATCCCCAGATGCCTCTTCACACATCTGATGAAGTGCATTTGCTTTTCCATTCATCTTGTTATTAGGAGCCCCAACTATCTCCAAATAACTGACATTACTTCTCTTTTTGGACCAGTCTTTAAGAATATCTCCTGTACTATCCTCACTGTTGTCATTTCCTAAAATGATTTGCAGGCTATCTTTGGGGTATCTTAATTGATCTAAGGCTTCAAGGCAGGAGGGCAGATTATGGGCTTCATTTCTTGCCGGAATCAAAATGCTGATCTTGGGAAACCTCTCTTCTCTAGGTTGGATGTATGATTTAAAGTTAAAAGTTAAAAGAAGATTGAGTATCAAATCCTGAATTATCAGCAGGATAATAATTACAAAAGCAAGCAGTGAAATCATAGTATACAGGTTTGGAATCCACTCCTTTTGATATAATCCAAATATTCAGGCAAAACAGCCCTTATAACTGCTTCGGTCTTTTGCTGGTCATGGAAAAGAACAATTGAACCATTTTGGCTATATTTTATGGACTTTTTCAGGCACTTTTGAGGAGATTGATGCTGATCGTAATCTCCTGAAATCACATCCCACATAATCAGCTTATACTTTTTCGCTGTCAATTGGAATTGTTTTTTGGTGATTTTCCCATAGGGCGGTCTGAAAATAAGAGGATTTTCTCCGGTAGCACGAATAATCTCACGCTGACAGCAAGCTATATCATTTAGGTACCGTTCCGCACTATTTTGGAAACCATTCATATGGGAAAAAGTATGGTTCCCTAATCCATGTCCTTCCTCGACGACTTTCCTCGCCAGATCGGGAAATTTGCGGACATTGTCTCCAACCATAAAAAAGGTGGCCTTCATGTTTCTCAATCCCAGCTCTTCCAGCACGAAATCCGTCACTCCCGGAACAGGTCCGTCATCGAAAGTAAGGTATATGTTGTTTTGTTCCCTTGAAAAGTGCCATACCATTTGATGGAAAATTTTGGGCACTAGGGAAGGGATATGGTGCATCAAGACCATAATTAATGAAACCTCAGGCTTAAGAGGGTGATATCATCTCTTTGCTCTGTCCCAGTGGAAAACTGTTGAAGCTGATCCGATATTAGTTTATGGAACTGTTTGGGTGCCATACATAGCCTTTCTTTGACGAAATGATGAAACCGATCATCCCCAAACTCTTCTTCTTGTTGATTTTGAGTCTCAATCAGCCCGTCGGTATAAAGGTGGATGGTAAAACCTTTGAGGTGCTCCCTCCTACCTACTTCCAAAAAGGGAAGTGTTTCAAAAGCACCCAGAATGGTTGTACCTGCTCCCAGTAATTCTGTTCTGTTTTCACCCTCCCAGCACAGGACTGGAGGATTATGCCCGGCATTGATATAGATGAGTTCCCTTTTTTTATAATGGTAATGTCCCAAGAAAAAGGTAATAAACCTTTCACCTTTTGTATTGTCAAAAATGGTGTAATTCAATTGTTCTACCACCATTTTTAAATCCGAAGTACTGCGCAGGAGTGTCCTTAACGCTGCCTGAAAATTTGACATCAGAAGGGCAGCTGGCATCCCTTTGCCAGAGACATCCGCAATACAGAAAAAAAACTCATCTTCTGATTTTTGGATCAGGTCATAATAATCTCCTCCAACAGTTGAATGCGGAATGTAGGTTACCTTGGCAGCCAGTTTAGGGGTATTGGGTAGTTCGGCAGGGAACAACATCCTTTGTACACTCGAGGCAATTTCCACTTCTTTTTTCAAGCGTTCCTGTTCCAGTTGCTTTTTTGCAAACTTTTTATTTTCCAGCGCCACCACCAAAATATTGGCCAATGCCTGCGTAAAGTTAAGATCAATATCTTCTTCATGGGATTTCTTTTTCAAAAAAAGAATGGCAAGCATTTTATCCTTATGGTAAACCGGCAAATAACTTTCGAGTTCTGAAAATGAATAAGAGGCTCCGACTTCAATATTCAGAACACCGGAAGATTTATCATAAGCGACTTTATCGGCAGGTATTTGATCAGGAACCGTGTTTTTTAGTCCATGGCTAATCATTTTTTCATAGCGCTCTCCCTGCACCATATAAAGTAGTAGTGACCTGATATTTAGATGGACGAGACAGGTGAACTTGAATATGTCCAAAAGTACCGCTGAGGATTTATTTTCATTAATCGCCTGCGTTATTTCCAAAAGTGATTTCAGCTCGAGTTCTTTTTTTTGATATTTCGCTACTTGTGTGCTCATATTTTCATTAACGGCCATTATGGGCCATAAGTCCTTTTTTAGTGGCTAAAAAATACATTTCCTGTAATTTCAATGAAAAATCCCTCACCTCAAAAATTTCTTCATCCGGTTCTTTCAAACATTTGATATAAGCTTTTTGATAAAGGGATTCCAAGGTATCTATTAACTTTTCATCTTCCCAGCCCATGGCATCCTTTAAATAGGCAAAAGGCTGGACAAAATACAGCTCATCCAATAAATCAAATTCGTCTTCGGTCATTTAATGATCATTAGGAATATAAAATTAATTGAATTGGGTTGAATTTCTGCCTTTCCACTGTATTTTTCCAAAAGCCGCTTGCATTCCAACATTTAGGACGTAGAATGGATGGCAGATTGAAGTAAGGAAATAATATTTTATCTTATGGTGCAGACCAAAATCCTTCAGTACCCTTCCCAATACCTTCCGCTCTATTAAAATTTTAACAGACCAAAGATAAAAAAATACCAGTAATCCAAGCCATCCTAAACTACAAAAAGACAAACTTCCCAAAAAGAAAAGCTGGATTAAAAAAGGAATTAAGGCTAATAAAGCATGACTGAAGGAGGCATGCAACCTCCATTTAGATGCCCATCTCGCCCGCTGTCCATAAAGCATCTTCCAAGTTGATTCAGCTTTGGTCCATACCATATTTCCCTGTAAATATCCGGTAGCACCACCGCCATATGCCTGGGTTATTTTTTTCAGTAAGAATTCATCGTCACCAGAAAGGTAAGCTTTGTTACCTGTATAAGCCCCTACTTTCAAAAAAGCTTCCTTACGGTATCCCATATTCGCTGCACTACACATGAAAGGTTTGTCTAAGGCAAATCCGTATTGGGTCAACAAAAGGATGCTCCCCCACTCAATCTGCTGGAAAACTTCCAGGTAATTACTTTGTTCCCTACTCATCACAGGTCCTGCTAAGAACTGTATATTTCGATCTTTAAAAGATACCAGGTATGCTTCAATCCAATTTGAAGGCAATAGACAATCTGCATCTGTAGTCAGGACGATCTCACCTATAGCTCTATGGATACCTGTTTCAATAGCTTCTTTTTTGCCCTGACCCCTGTTTTGAATGATTGAAAACCGAATATCTAAACGCTCATTTTCCACAATCAATTTTTGTAGCAGTTTCAATCCTTCATCCTCACTGTGATCATCAATAAAAACCACTTCAAAATGTCGATGGTTTAATGCCAAAAGAGAGGAGAAAAGTTTTGGTAAATTTTCAAATTCATTTCGGAAAGGAACAAGAATACTCAGGGTCTCATTAGATGGAATATTATCTGCTGATTGGCTCATACATGACCACAAGCTTTCTAACCAAAGTAAAATAGCCCCATAAAGTATCCCAAAAAAGAGGTAAAATGTTACCATGAATTCTCTTAACTTGCGGTGATGAGTAAAGAAGGGAAAAAACCCACAAAGGAAAAAATAATTTTAGGAATTGACCCTGGTACCAACGTTATGGGATATGGTCTTATTTTGGTTGAAGGCAACAAATACAGCCTGCTGCAATTTGGAGTCATTCACTTGAAAAAATATATTGGCCATGAATTGAAGTTGAAAAAGATTTTTGAAAGGATTACGGGTCTGATTGATGAATTTAACCCTGATGCAGTAGCCCTAGAGGCACCATTTTACGGTGAAAATGTACAATCTATGCTCAAATTGGGCAGGGCTCAAGGAGTTGCGATGGCAGCTGCCCTGGCAAGGGAAATTCCGATAGCAGAATACTCTCCCAAGAAAGTAAAACAATCCGTTACCGGGAATGGCAATGCCTCCAAGATACAAGTCGCAGAAATGTTGAAAACATTGCTACACATCAAGGAGCTCCCAAAACTGTTGGATGCTACCGATGCATTGGCTGTGGCCATCTGTCATCATTTTCATGATGGAAGACTGCAGACCCGAGGGAGAGCTGCCGGTTGGAAATCCTTCCTGGAAGAGAATCCAGGAAGGATTAAAGGCTAAAATCTTCTTGCTACGGAAAATTTAAAAACCCTGTTTTTGACATTGACATCAAAGTAGTTCAAACTGACAAGGCCCAAATCATACGATATCTGTAGGTTGATATCGTATGGAAGATCTACACCAGCACCTAAAACACCTGCAATATCATATCCCCTTAACACTTCCATGGTTTGCGAAACATTACCATTCAAAGTATAATTCCTGGACACCAATAAAGAACCTTGGGGACCTGCAAATACATTAAACATGTCTGCAAACCGGTATCTTGCCAAGATGGGAATATCAATGTATCCTAGATTTTCTCGGATATCCCCTGAACTTGACTTGTACCCTTTTTGAGAAAAATATATCCCTGGCTCAATACTCCATTCAGGTTGTAATTCATACTCATAAAAAGCCCCTAAATGAAAGCCCAGGCGAGAATTAAAGCTGAAACCATCAAAATTGGCAACATTCAGCCCACCTCTAGCCCCAAATTGAGCATAGGAATTTGTTGCGCTAAATACCAACAATACCCCAAACAAAAGCAAAAACGGCTTTTTCATAGTTTTGATTAAATTAATATAGCTTAATGATTAAATTAGGTTTTGGTTTTAATGAAAAACATGTAAAAGTATGAGCAATTTAGTAGAAACCCTTAGCAAGTTTGATTTTTTAAGTAAAAAAAACATTTCTCAATTTTTAGGCCTAACCCAACAGAAAAAATTAAAAAAAGGAAGTTTTTTAATAAAAGCGGGTGAAACCTGTACCTGTCTTGCTTTTTTAGAAAGTGGAACCATGCGGAGTTACTATTTAAAAGATGAAAAAGACATTACGGTCAGCTTTAGCCTGGATGGAGACTTTATCACCTCCATGTCCAGTTTTATTCAGCAAAAGCCATCCTATGAGTACATAACGGCATTGGAAGACTGCGCATTAAAATCCATCAATTATCAGAATTTGATGAATCTGCTAAGGCAGGAAAAGGAATTATCAGAAGCATACAGGCAAATACTTGAAAGTTACTATGTGCAACTTGAAGAGCAACTCATCTTTTCCAAATTCAAATCAGCCAAGGAAAGGTATGTTGAGCTGATCGAAAAACAGCCCCAGATCATCCAAAAAGCTGCCATAGGTCAAATTGCTTCCTATTTGGACATGAGTATAGAAACACTGAGCAGAATCAGAAGTGGGATTTGATTTTTTTGATTTTTTGATTTTTGTCAAATGATTTATATAATGTTTTTGATAATTTTAAGTATTAATTCTCCTTATTGATTCATAATTCCCAATAAATAATCCCCAGCAATATGAAAACCCAAAATTTCCGGAAACTATACTTCTGGATCCTCCCTCTCGCTTTTCTTTTTTACGCCTGCTCCAGTTCCACTACGGAGATTTCTTTTGACTCCAGCAAACTCAGAAAAGCCTCACAAGAAGAGGTTGAAAAAGTCATAGAAGCTTTTATCCTTGCCCAGGATGGTGATGTAATTGAAATCCCTGAAGGCTTTTACAATTTCAAAACCCAATTGATATTGGACAATAAAAAAAACATACAGATCAAGGGGCAAGGGATGGACAAAACTGTTTTTTCATTCCGGGAATTAAAAACGGGTGGAGAAGGAGTCAAACTGGTAGGTAATGAAATTTTGATCCAAGACCTGAGCATAGAAGATGCTCCCGGCGATGGGGTGAAAAGTCAGCATGTAGATGGCATGACCTTTCGTAGAATAAACGTCACTTGGACAAATGGCGACAAATCCAAAAACGGTACCTATGCCATTTATCCCGTTCAATGTAAGAATGTGCTAATCGATGAATGTATCGCTTCCCATTCCAAGGATGCTGGCATTTATGTAGGCCAATCAGAGAACATTATCGTCAAAAACTCGCTGGCATTTGGCAATGTGGCGGGTATAGAAATTGAAAATTCAGACAATGCGGAAGTATATGGGAATACTGCAAGGGACAATGCTGGCGGCATCTTGGTTTTCAATCTACCTGGGCTGCCCAAATCAGATGGCAAAGGGACCAAGATTTATGACAACAACATCATTGCCAATAACCATGTCAATTTTGCCACACCCCTAGGTGAAGATCCCAATGGCAATACGGTCACCATGATTCCCCCTGGCTCTGGAATAATACTCCTGGCTGCCAAAGATGTGGAAGTCTACAATAACCGTATCCATAAAAACAAAACAGTGGGTATCGCCATATCAAATTACCACATCACAGGCTTCCCGATGGATGCGCCCAACTGGTCACCCTATTCCTCCAATGTTTTCGTTCACGGTAATGACTTCAAAAGGACTTGGAGGTTTCCGGATTTGACCAAAGAATTTGGCCAATTGATCTCGGTGTACAATGCCCATGGTAAAGGCAAAACCCAGGACATTATTTACGATGGTTTTTTTGATCAATCATTAGCAGAAAATATTTTAAGCAACCCCATGAACATTTGTGTACAAGAAGCAGGTATAGAAAAACTACACTTTACTTTATTCGATTTATGGGAAGGAGAAGCCAATATAAAAGCAAGTAAAGATTACAGGCCTTTTGTATGTCAATCCGAAGTTTTCACAGATGTAAGTCACCTTACTCAGAAATAGCATGACAAGATTTGAGTTTCGAATTTTATTTGGAGTTTTATTCCTAGGTATGGCCCTATCCTGTTCTCAAAAAACAAACGAAGAAATCGACCGCTGGGATCCAATCGCCATATTGGTAGCAGAATGGCCTGAAAAAAGTGTGGACCAAATTGATTTTGCTAATATCCCCTTCAAAAACTTATCAGACTATGGGTTTTTCAAAGGTGAGGTAATGGCATTAGCTCCCAGTGAAAGGGTATTGCCTTATTCACCTGCCTCTTCCCTGTTCACCGATTATGCTTTCAAATCCCGTTTCATTTGGATGCCGAAAGGAGAGGCAGCTACCATCAGCCCCGATGAAGAGGGCACCTTGGACTTTCCTGACCAAACCATCCTGATCAAAAACTTTTATTATCCCCTGGACTTTGCCCGTCCAGAAGGACCCAAGCGCATTATAGAGACCCGATTGATGGTCAAACAGAATGGGGCTTGGGAAGCTTACCCTTACATTTGGAATGATGAGCAATCTGATGCTTCATACAAGGTTGTGGGTGCAGAAAAAACAGTACAATGGAAAGATGCTGCCGGAGAAACCCAAGTGATCAACTACCTTGTGCCCAATAAAAATCAATGCAAAAGTTGCCACAATGCCAATGAAGTGATGGTACCTTTAGGGGTAAAAGCCAAACACCTCAATCATACCATAGCCTTTTCCGAGGGCGCCTCCAATCAATTGGTAAAATGGGCTTCAGAGGGCATCCTGAATGGCTTTGATCATCCTGAGGCTTATCCAAACATGGTGGATTACTTTGATACAAAGGAACCTTTGGAATTAAGGGCAAAAGCTTACTTGGACATCAATTGTGCGCATTGCCACCGAGCGGAAGGTCCCGCCAGTACCTCGGGTTTGTTTTTGAATTATGAAGAAAAAGAACCTTTGAAATTAGGTATATTCAAGACACCCGTGGCCGCGGGTTTTGGTGCAGGCTCCTTTAAATATGCAATCCTGCCAGGAAAGGCCGATGAATCCATTCTTACCTATAGAATGGAAACCAATATCGTGGGGGCAGCCATGCCTGAAATCGGCCGGGTGACTACCCACCGGGAAGGTTTGGACCTGATTAAAACCTGGATCAATGGAATGAATGTGGAAGCTTACAACTAAAATGGAATGATACCTTATTCCTTGATCCTGTTTTTGATGATCACATAGTGATCTCCTTTCAATTTTTCTTTATGCTTATTGAAAAAATGATGAATACTTTTTGGGTCCCTTATTAAGGCTGTATCTATGGACTTACCACTAAAGTTTTCCAAATATTCATTATAAAAATTCCTTGAGCCCTTAACTTGAATCAGGTTGCCGTTTTTTTGGAAAACTGGAGAAAAATTACCTTGAAAACCATCAATATCATTGATCATTTTATCAATAACTTCAACATCATTTAGTTTTTTATCTATTAATATGGTCTTCGCTGGTTTTCCGGTCTGATTGACTATCATTAAATAATGGCTTTTAAGGGGTATAAAAGAAAAAATCATTTCTATCATTTGATTTTCCATTAAATAGGCGTATCGCTCATATCCCATAAAAAACTCTTTCCTTTTTTCATCAGGAAAATTGTACCTGCCAAAATCAAACTTAAGTTCCCTTTCCTTATTAAGTTGCTCATCAAAAATCAGAACTTCATAAGAAGTGTCAAGCTTCAAAAGTACATTCCTGTCATAGTTATCGTATTGAAATCCATAGACAGAGGAATAATTTAAACCTTCTAAATCTTTCTGAATCTCTTTCAGTCCATCTATTGACCCATTTTTCACAGATACAACAGATTGATATTCAAAACTTGGTCTATTTCCAAAATAATACAAAATTCCTGACTCATTGATAAAAAAATTGTAGGGATGAAATTCAATTCTTATTTGATCTTTTACTTTCCCCTCAAAATCAAACTTTAAGATTTTTCTAAGACTGCCATCTAAAACATATATATGGTCATCAAAAATCTGATAATCTTCCATACTTTGAAATTCGTTTGGACCTTGACCTGTCGTTTTAATTATATTTTTAAATTGACCAAAAGCATCAAAAATCAATACATTATTCAACTCTCTGTCACTGACAAATATCTTATCTGTACTCATACCAAACTTCCAAACTTTCGCAAGTGGAATTGAATCAGGGACTTCCAAAAGGCTGTACTCGATATGTTGAAAATAGTCTGATAAATTCACTTTCTTGCTTTCATCCAAATCAATGAAAACAGGGCCTTCATTTATCGTTTCCTTATTTTGACAATTTGAAAAAAGGTACAAAAGGAAAACTGTTAATATAACTCGTATCATGATTTTTTTTAGTTAAAAAGGGGAGCAAAAATACTCCCCAGGAAAAAAGCTAATTATCCACCCGCTTCCCCGCAAGGAATTTGTGAAGAAACACTACAAGATCCATCTCCTGGCCTGCATTTAACCACCCAGACACATCCTGCTACAATTGGTTCACAGCAAGCTTCTAAACTAGGCTCATACCCTTCTGTAGGCAGTGATGCTTGAGCGAATGAAAAATTCTGTTGTGCAACCAAAATAAACAACAACCCAGCAATTAAATTAAATAATAACTTTTTCATAAGATATAGATTTTAGTTGTATCAAAAAAAAACAAAAACAAAATCCAAATAATCATTTAATTATCTTTTAAAAATTTCAGAATGTAAATCCCAACGACACCATAAACCCTCTGTTGAATACATCTACATTGCTATCCTTGAATACGGTACTCAGTCCATTATTGTAGGAACCCTGCACATTCAATCCTTTCAGCAGGTTATAGCCTAGACTTAAGACTTCGCCAAAGTCTCTTTCTCTGACATTATCGGTATCAAAACTAACTATAGAAGCGACAAGAAAAATAATCTTTTTTAAAGAATAGAGTAGTTAAGAAATCAGGCAACCACCTTGTCTACATAACTGGAATTCAAAATACCCAGCGCTCCCATGTATTTCAAGCCAAACTTCACGGTATCCCCAACTTTGTATTTTTTGGGATTCTCGCCCAGATTCAGGATCAGCATATCCGAACTGGCACCCAAAATTTCAAACTCTCCATCTTCAGGAATCAGGTACTTGGGATCTACATCGAGTAATCCAATATCCAGAATTGCCCGATAAGAGGTCCGCCCGTACAGGGATTCGTCGATCTCTGCTGTTTCACCTTGGGGATTGGCTGCCAGTACACCAGATGGCAAAAGGGGTTTTTCTTGCATTTCTATAATTTCAGCAAACAATTCAAATACATCCCCATGCATCCCTTCAATCAATTTTTCCTCAAACAAATCCACTCCAAAAAACAAAGTCTCTCCTACCCTAAAGTGATTGACACCTTTGGGAAGTTGCTGATGAAGCATCAATGGAATTGTGACAGATGTACCAGCAGATACCCAGGGAATCATTTTGTTGAATTTCAATTCAATGATCTGCTTATAAAGGGAAAGTTGGATCAGTTTATCCGTGGAGGGCATGACCCCATTCAGACAATTTAAATTTGTTCCCAAACCGATGACCTCTATATTGGGCAGATTAAAAATCTGGGCATAGAAATCTACCAAGTGGTCACCCATCACACCTTCTCTGAGATCTCCGGTCTCCACCATGATGATGATTTTATGGGTCTTCCCTTGATTTTGGGCTTCTTCTGAAATCCATTGGATGGTGGTCAACTCACTATTCAGACTGACATCCGCATATTTTACCAATTTTTCAATATTTCTCTTCGATGCTGGCTTGATATAAACCGTTTGCACATTGGGATTAATTTCCTTGATTTTTGCTAAATTACTAATCCTCGAATCATGGATTTCATGTACACCCAAATCAATAAGTTCTTTCAATAGCATCCTGTTTCCACAGAGTAACTTAGACACTATACCCCACGAAACGTCGTGTTCATCGAACATTCTTTTTAGGAAATTAAAATTGTCCTGGAGCTTCTTTTTATGTAATGTAAGGTAAGCCATCTTATTTTTTCAATCTCATTTCCAAATACTTATTCGTAAATCCAAGAGCTTCATATAATTTTCTTGCAGGATTGTCCGGCTCCACATGAAGTGCAATATCTCCCTTGGCCAGGCCAATTGCTGTTTGCATTAATTTCTTCCCTACTCCCTTACCTCTTTGCGATGCATCTACTGCGATGTAAACCAAAATATTCTCAGGAATATAACCGGACATTCCCGTTTTATTAATTACCACAGCACCGACAATTTCACCTTCTTCCCTAGCTGCCACAGTGAAACCGCCTTTATCAACCGCCTGATCCAAAGCATAGTCCAGACAGTTCATGATATGCTCATGTGGATCACCGTATTTTTCCAAATGCACAAAAAGGAAATCTGCTATCTCCTTCTTTTGTAAATAGGTGGCCTGATCTTTGGCGGATAAAGTTTCTATATTAAGCATATTCTTCAATTTTATTTTGTTTTTTGTTTCTATACACCATACTTACAAGCAAATACATTGCTAAAGAGGTAAAAACTCCAAAAAAGTTTGGATCTAGCCCTAAAAAGAGTTTCCAATCTGTCATGCCCAGGCTGGCAGTGACACCACCACCTGAAATCATGGCAGCTATAGCAGCCTGTGGATTCCTGTATTTGGTAAATAGACCAAATAATATGGGCACCAATAAGCCTGAAACCATAAAGGCGTAACTATAGAGCATTAAGTCCAGAACATTGGTCATCTGCAATGCCAAAGACAATGCGACAACACCTAAAATTAAGGTAAAAAGTTGACTGTAGCGGATCTGAGTATTTTCACTTTTGGGATTCATCCATTTACCAAGCACATCGGTACTTAGATTACCTGAAGCAGCCATCAGACAGGAATCAGCAGTAGATAAGACAGCTGAAAAATAAGCCGCCATCATCAGTCCCAGTATTCCCGGAGGAAGAATGGTGCGAAGTAAGATAGGCAAGCCCATTTCAGGATCCATTACATCCAGATCAATTATCAAAAGACCCTGCTCGAAAGCTACTTTGGAAAGCAAACCTAGGGATACCCCCATAAAGGCCATGATAGGCCACTCAAAAAACCCGGCGATGAACCAAGCTTTTTTTGCTGACTTAACATCCCTGCTTGCAAATATCCTTTGATAAAGGGTCATCCCTATAAACCATATCGGGATGATCGTAATACCCCAGTTGGCCAAATCCTGCCAGCGTAAATTTGATAGAGAAAAATAAGATGAAGGTAAAGTAGACTGCATGCTTTCCCATCCGCCCACATGGAAATAAGCCACAGGAAGCCCAATAAGAATAAAACCCAACATCAAAATGATCCACTGCACCGTGTCTGTATAGATGACCGCCTTCAGTCCTCCTAAAACGGTATATACCACCGCTATGATCCCCATCAGCACCAAGGCCTCCGTAAGTCCCAATTCAATAAAAGTCCCGGAAGCCAATTTGGCACCTGCCAATAATTGTGAGGAGGTAAAACCCAAATAACCAATCAGTGAAATTACCGCTGCTACTAAAGCGACTTTCCGATTGAAGAGGTGGTCGAATATCTGCGGAAAAGTATAAAAATTAGCAAAGGCTGGATCGCTCTTTACCCGGGGAATCAAGACCACTGCAGCCAACCAAGCACCTAAAAGCCCGGTAAACAACATCCAGCTTCCAGATAGTCCCATCACAAATCCAAGACCTCCAAGTCCTACTGAAAAACCACCCCCAACATCTGTGGCCACTACAGAGAGCCCAATATGCCAACTGCCTATATTTCTACCGCCCACATAATAATCATCCTGATTTTTATTTTGATGCATGAAGTAGTAGCCTACTCCCAGCATCACCAACATGTACCCGACAAAGATGCCGAGGTCTATGTAATGCATGAATCCCCTTCCTTTAAATCAAATAAAATTTTAAATAAATATGAATTTTCAAAGTTACAAAAAATAAAAGTAGTCCAAAAGAAAGAAAACATCTATTTAAAACCGAGATAGTCACAAATTGAAACTTCGGTTTAAGTTAGAAATGAAATGCATAGACTTCTGACTCAATCCTGTCAAGTCCATAGACTATTCTTTTTTTCCAATCCACTGCTATAGAAGTTACAGCATGGTCTAATTCATAAAATGCCAAGGGATTGCCTTCCCAATCAACAGCTAAAATCTTATCATAATGAATAGAGGCTTCTCCTTCCCCAGGTTTTACTGTTTTCCCATTTGCATACAATAAAAAAATACGATCATCATTTGCTGCTATAGATTTATAAGCATGCTGGGTTTTTTCAAAAACCCGCTTCATATATGGTGTTCCGGAACGATCTCCAATATCAAAACTAGGTAAAAATTGATGAGGACCATGAATCCTTTTGACAAGATTACCATCAACATCATATAACTCAATCAAATCAGTATATTCATAAGCCAATGCAATTTTATTCCTTTGAAAATTGGAAATTATACTAGCAAAAAACACATCCACCGCAACCATAGGTGGCATATCTATGCCATAATCAGGATAACTTCCAAGCGCTGATATTTCCTCACCATCCTGTGAATAAACCAAGAACCTTGAAAAAGGGACAATCGCTTGTGTAGTTGTGAAAAACTGTTTATTCTCCGAATAAACTGAGGATAAAATAGGATTCATAAATGCAATACTTTCTATTTCCTCAATCACAACAGCATCACTTTTGATTTCGAAAAGAAACCTTTTCATGAATGTTGAAACCACATCATGAACCCAAACTGTCCCATCTTCTAAAAAAATCAGATTAAATACAGAAAGCGTTTCTGAAGGTCCCATTCCGTTTTTGAAAATTTCACCTTTAAATTCGTTGTCCTTTTTAGTATCAAAAACCTTAACATTAAAGGATTGATTCGCAGCTGAAAGAAATAACAGCGAATCATGGAAAAAAATCTGGACAGGAGAAAGCAATAATCCTAGATCAAGTTTTTCAGCCTTCAGGGACTTAACTTCTTGAAAATCTTTTAGTTTAAAAGTATGATCAATCTTTTCGAATTTCAAACCTCTATCACACCCTAGTAAAAATGCTAGAAAAAAGAAAATACATACATTTTTCATTTTTATAAGTTTATTTTTTTAAAATCAAAAACTCAAAATATGGTTGGCAGTTTTCTTTTCCAGTAACAACACAATATAATTCAGATAGCTTGTACCAAAAGCGGGACGATGTCAGAAGTCAGATTTACTGCAAATTTCAGTTTTCCGAGGAAAATTATATTGAATTTCCATTTTAATAATAACCTTGCGTATATCCATAACTAAAATTTAGAAAATATTTAAACCAAATGAGAATACTAGATATTAGATAAAAGAAATCTGGTTGTTTTTTTTTAAAAAGGAGGCTATCTCATTTTTTAGATAGCCTCTTTTCCTTCGACCTAAAATTCATCCGAAGGTCCTTTACCATAACACAAAGTCCAGGAACATTGAACTCCGTTTTCATATTGAGTAATTGAACACAAACGTCCATTACCACAGTCAGTATTACAATCAGTTACGGGA
>NZ_SLAP01000083.1 GCF_007126775.1 Cecembia sp.
AAATGAATATTTTTTAAATAAAACGTTTCATTTCAGGTTCGATTAGGGTTGTTAGTGTCATTTATTGCATTATCATAAAATATTATTTTGCACTTTGCTTAAATATGCGCTAATAGTGTTTTTGTTTTTTTGATTAATAGTTAACAAATCTCTCTTTTCTTTATAAAAACAGTAAAAAGGTTTTTGGATTATGGATTTTTGTCCTTAAGATTGTTGTATCAATTTTGAAACATGCCAAAAGTAAAACACTTCTGCGGTACAAACCTGCCCGTTTTTCATGAAATGGGAATTGGTATGGGTATGTCTTCTACTATGAATTTTTTTTCTACTACCATTACGGGGTAATCCCGTTTTTACTTTATATATCGCCCCTGTTATAAGGTCTGTTTGACCAATAAATTTCATTAAAAATTTTCCTAAAATTCGTTGAATCATGAAGATTTTAAAGTTTGGAGGCTCGTCCATTGCCAACAAGAACAATATTTTGAAGGTTTTTGATATCATCAAAAACCAGGATAAGAATGCTGATTTTGCAGTTGTGTTCTCAGCTTTCGGAGGTGTGACGGAAGTCCTTTTGAATACGGCCGAAAAAGCCAGAGAAGGGGACAGGACCTATGTGGATCATGTCAAAGCTCTTGAGGAAAGGCATTTTGAAATGGTTAAAGCGCTTGTTCCAATCCAACTCCAATCTGCAGTACTTACTTTTGTCAAAGTCCGGTTCAATGAATTGGAGGATCTTTTTCATGGGATTTACCTGATCAAGGAATGCTCTCCCAAAACATTGGACTATGTAGGCAGTTTTGGAGAGCGGCTATCAGCTTATATCCTCACAGAAGTTTTAAAGTTGGAGGGTTTTCCTGCTGTTTATTTGGACGCTAGAGCAGTCATCAGGACCAATGACAGGTTTGGTAATGCTAAAGTTGACTTTCCTGCAACCAACGATCTGATTTTGGACTTTTTTCACCAAAATCCAGGGCTTAAGGTAATTACAGGTTTTATTGCATCTACTGAAAAAGGAGAAACCACCACCTTGGGGCGAAGTGGCTCTGATTATACAGCTGCTATTTTTGCCTCGGCACTACAGGCAGAAAGCTTAGAAATCTGGACAGATGTATCTGGGGTGCTTACGGCTGATCCAAGATTGGTTTATACTGCTTTTACCATTCCGCAACTGAGTTACAGTGAGGCCATGGAACTCTCTCATTTTGGGGCCAAGGTAATTTTCCCGGCAACCATGCAGCCTGCTATGCGCAAGGGAATTCCAATTTTCATTAAAAATACATTCGAGCCTGCCCACCAAGGCACCTTGATCAATGGGGACCATCCAAGCGGGAAATTGATTAAAGGGATTTCCTCCCTGTCCGGCATATCCCTTCTTAATATTGAAGGAGCTGGCTTGATTGAAGTAGTGGGAGTTAGTTACAGGGTTTTTGGGGCATTGGCCAATGCACATGTCAATGTAGTCCTGATCAGTCAGGCTTCATCTGAACATAGTATTTGTGTGGCCATTCGTTCGGCGGAAGTGACTAAAGCCAAAGAAGCCATTGAGAAAGAATTTCTTTTTGAAATCCGAAATGGTGAAATGGATCCTGTCGTGGTAGTATCGGACATGGCAGTAGTGGCAGCAGTAGGAGAAAACATGAAGCATAATCCAGGAGCCAGTGGACGCATGTTCCAGTCTCTCGGCAGGAATAATGTCAATGTATATGCCATTGCTCAGGGAAGTTCTGAATTGAATATTTCGGCAGTTGTGGCACAACCTGATTTACAAAAAGCCTTGAATGCCCTGCATGAAGCATTTTTTCTATCAGACAACAAAGTATTGCACGTGTTTTTGGTAGGTGTAGGCTTGATTGGAAAGGCTCTGATCCGGATGATTGCCAGCCAAAGGGAAAAGTTGCAAAGGGAGAATGACCTGGATATCCAGGTTCATGGGATTGCCAATTCCAGGTTTATGGCCTTTCATGAGGATGGATTTGACCTTAAAAATTGCCCTGCTCCTGAGGATGCTCCCGAAGCCAGGCCCATGGATTTGGATAAATTCCTGAAGCAGATGGATGCGATGAATTTTTCCAATTCGGTCTTTGTAGACTGTACTGCCAGCGAGGATGTTTCTGGATCCTACGAAAGGGTATTAGAGGCCAGTATACCCATAGTCACGCCCAATAAAAAGGCAAACTCAGGCACTTTACAACGTTATAAGTCGCTCAAAAAATTGGCATATAAAAGGGGGGTGAAATTTCTCTATGAAACCAATGTGGCAGCAGGACTTCCTGTGATCAATACTTTGCAGGATCTGATGCTCAGTGGGGATAGGGTAATAAGGATAGAAGCGGTATTGAGTGGATCAATGAATTATATTTTCTCTGAATTTGAAAGAGGAGTTCCTTTTTCTGAGGTGGTGAGACAGGCCAAAGAAAAAGGCTATACTGAACCCGATCCAAGAGATGATTTGAGCGGCATGGATGTGGGGAGGAAAATTCTGATTCTTGGCCGTGAAGCGGAACAGGATTTACATTTTGAGGACATCAGTATCCAAAGTATGGTTCCAGAGGATTGTTTGGAGACCAAGGACATTGAAACCTTCTTTGAAAAGCTTAAAAAGCATGATGGGGACTTTGCTCTAATGCTACAAAAAGCCCAAGCCGAAGGCAAAAAGCTAAGGTTTATGGCCACTCTTGAAAATGGTAAAGCGACAGTGGGACTCAATGCCTTGGACAGCAGTCATCCATTTTTTACGCTCAAAGGAAGTGACAACATGATTTTGTTTACTACCGAACGTTATCATGATTTCCCCATGATCATCAGAGGTCCTGGAGCAGGCGCAGATGTGACTGCAGCCGGTGTATTTGCCGATGTGATCCGATTAGGAAATTATACCCGTTAGCCTATGAAAAAGGTGACGGCATTTGCACCGGCCACAGTGGCCAATGTTTCCTGTGGTTTTGATATACTGGGATTTGCTATAGATGATCTTGGGGATAAGGTTACAGTGGAACTGAAAGAGCAGGAAGGATTGACAGTGAAGCAAATTGAAGGAGATGGTGGCAAACTCCCTTTGGAAGCTGATAAAAATACCTGTACAGTAGCCATAAAAGCTATGTTGGACGCCCTTGGGATTCAAAAAGGAATCGCGGTTTCTTTGGAAAAGGGTTTGCCCTTGGGTTCGGGCATGGGCTCTTCTGCAGCCAGTGCCGCAGCAGCTTTGGTTGCAGCCAATGAATTGCTGGGCAAACCCTTTGAAAAAAACGATTTGGTGCCTTTTGCCATGGAGGCTGAACGTATGGCCTGTGGAGCCGCCCATGCCGATAATGTGGCACCGTCCATTCTGGGCGGATTTGTATTGATCCGCGGTTATGATCCTTTGGATGTGGTCAAATTACCTGTGCCAAAAGGCTTGTACTGCACGTTGATACACCCACATTTGGAATTGAAAACAGCTGACTCCAGATCTGTCCTTCGGCAACAGATTTCTTTGAAGGCTTCTACGGTACAATCAGGTAATATTGCAGGCTTGATCGCCGGACTTTATGAAAGCGATTATGGGCTTATCAGTAGATCCCTTAAAGATGTGATCGCTGAACCTTCCAGGGCATTGTTGATACCAGGTTTTTATGAATTGCGGGAGGCTGTGATGGAGGTTGGTGCTTTGGGATCGGGGATTTCAGGTTCAGGACCTACTATATTTATCCTTGCCCAAGGAAAAGAAACTGCACTAAAAGCAGGTCATGAAAGCAAAAAAGTATTTGAGAAAATCGGACTTGAGGTGGATGTTTATGTTTCCGAAGTCAACGATAGAGGCTCCTATATTTCTGATAACCAATAGCCCTTTCAATTACCATTGCATATTAAAATATCAAAAACTACTTCTCCTTTTTCCATGCAATATTACAGCACCAACAACCCGAATCATAAGGTCGATTTAAAAGAAGCGGTAATCAAGGGCCTTGCCCCAGATCAAGGGCTGTATATGCCGAAGAGTATCCCTGCCATGCCTGATTCTTTTTTCAGCCAGCTTCCTACTATGACATTTCAAGAAATGGCTTATGAAGTGATAGGATCACTTTTTGGAGAGGACTTGGATGTGGCTCAGGTCAAGGAATTGGTGGATCATACCCTTGTATTTGATGCTCCCTTAGTGAAAGTGGAAGAGGGGATTTATAGTCTGGAATTATTCCATGGTCCAACATTGGCATTTAAAGATTTTGGGGCTCGCTTTTGCTCCAAACTCATGTCCATATTGATGGAAGGAGAGGAGAGAAAAGTAAGGGTCTTGGTAGCTACATCAGGGGATACCGGTTCGGCAGTAGCCAATGGTTTTTATAAAGTTCCCGGAATGGAGGTGATCATTTTATATCCCAAAGGGAAGGTTTCAGCCCTTCAGGAAATGCAGTTTACCACCTTGGGAGAAAATATCCATTGCCTGGAAGTGGATGGGGTATTTGATGACTGTCAGCGCATGGTCAAAGAAGCCTTCTTGGACCAGGAGTTGAATGAAAAAATGCTCTTGACCTCTGCCAACTCCATCAATATTGCCCGTTGGATTCCACAATGTCTCTATTACTTTTATGCCTGGTCCAGACTTCCGGAAAAGAATAAGAAATTGGCCGTATCGGTACCCAGCGGGAATTTCGGTAATTTGGGAGCGGGAATTCTGGCCGAGCGCATGGGCCTGCCCATTGATGTTTTTGTGGCCAGTACGAATGTTAACAAGATCGTGCCTGATTTCCTGCATGGGTTGAATTTTAAAGCGAAACCTTCCATTGCGACCATCAGCAATTCCATGGATGTAGGCAATCCCAGCAATTTTTATAGGCTGTTGGCACTATATGGGAATGATGAGGCTTTATTCAGGAAAAAAGTCAAAGGCTTTTACTTTGATGATGAAGATACGGCAAAGCTGATGAAGAAAGTCCAATCTGAAACAGGCTATACGTTGGATCCCCATGGGGCAGTAGGGTATTTAGGGCTTCGCAACTTCCTGAGGATGAATGGGGATGATTATGTCGGGATTTTTTTGGAAACAGCCCATCCCGGCAAGTTCAAGTCAGTAGTGGATAAGGTATTAGGGATTGATCTGGAATTGCCTGATCGCTTAAAGGAATTTATGAAGGGAGAAAAAAAGGCAGCAGCACTTCCTAATGATTATGGGGCTTTTAGGGAGTATTTGAGTTTGGCCAAGTGAAAAAAATAAGGGCCAGGATAACTATTCCCGGCCCTTTTATGATTTATGTTGGTTTAGTCGTTCTTGCGCTGGGCTTCTTTGAGCTTTTGTTCCAGTGCTTTCATTTCTGCTTCATGCGCTTTTTGCCAAGCCTCCATTTTTTCCTGGAAAGCTTTCATTTTTTCTTCATTGGCCTTTTGCCATTCTTCCATCTTTCTTTGGAATTCTTCGATCTTGGGCTGGTTTTCTTTTTCCCAAGCTTTTACTCTGGCCTGATATTCCTCGATTTTGGGTTGGTTTTGTTTCTCCCAGTCCGCCATTTTTTCTTGGAACTCCTTTACTTTGGGTTCGTAGGTTTTCTTCCATTCCTCGGTTTTGGCTATTCTCTCCTGATTCCATTCTTCCCGTCTTTCAGCCTCTGCTTGTTTCACTTTGGCCAAGATTATACTCCTTTCTCGTTGTATCCGCTCCCAATCTTCTTTGGATATATTGTTTTTCTTGGCCAATTTCAATTGGAGTGTACTGTCAGCAAGTGAAATTCTGGCTAGGGACAATTCTTTTAACAGGTTGGAGTCAGGGAGTAATTTTTTAAAAGTTTCAGGATCCATTTCCCATCTTGGCATATTGTCAAAATTAAAATTGGGCATAGGTATTTCTATAAGTTCCAGCTGAGGCAGGTTACTAAAATTACCCCAGTCTGCATCGAAGCCCTCGAAAAGGCTTCCCGTTCCCTCAAAAAGGCTTCCCATCCCCTCAAAAAGCCCCTCTGTACCCTGGAAAAGAATCTCGAAATACTTTATAGGTTCTGTTTGCTTTGTAAGCTTTTGAAAAAATAGGGTGTCAACACCTTCATTGGTAGCAGAATCTATAAAAATCACCCTTGTTTTTGGTTGGGGAACGGTGTCGGCGTCATCATCATTATATACCATATGATATTCCAAATCAATGGTTTGGGTATTGGTTTGGGTCAACAGCAAGTCATCAGAAGACTTGCTTTTTTGGTCGCTCGCTCCTACCAGGAGGGTTGCGCCCAGTATCAAGGTAATCATCATGGTAATAGTGGTTAAAGTAGTTGGTTGTGTAGTGGAGGTTTTCACCCCCATAATTTTTTTGATCCTATCCAAGGTTGGATTTTGCTTTTTGGTGGCAGCCATAGCCATTTCAGGGGCATGATTTTGGGCATGGTTGATGACATTGGCCAATCCACAGGCGAGGTCTTTTGGATTTGCTCCCAAAGCTACAGCCATTTCATCACATGCCATTTCTCTTTGCTTTTTAGCCTCATGGTTGATCCACCAGAAAACTGGATGGAAAAAGAAAAGCATTTCCAAAATGGATTGGAGGAGGTTCACCAGGTAATCATGTCTTTTGATATGGGCCATTTCGTGGGCAATAATGGCCTCCAATTGCGTTGGGCTCATCTGTAATAACAAAGCACTGGGGATCAAAATGACTGGTTTCAGTATCCCATAGGTCAAGGGGATATCGATATGGGTGCTCGAAAGTATTTGAATAGGTCTGGAAATCTGCAGTTTTTTGCTGATTTGGTTGACCACAAGCCTTAACCTTTCCGGAACTGGAGAATGGGTTTTTCGGTGCAGCGAGCGTAGATCGGCTAATCCGCTGGCAGTTTTGAAGAAAAATAGGAAGGCGCCTATCAACCATACATTCACTAAAAGAGGAATGTACTTTTCTATTCTTCTAATGATAATCATCCCTTCTGGATTAGCCTCTTGTGAAGCGTCTATTTGCTTCAAAAAATCAGGTTGAGTGTATAAATACGCCCATTCAACATCACTCAGTGTGCTTTCCGGGACTGTTGATTGGCTATTCAATTGCCAGCTGAAGGTAACCATGGCGGCAAAGGTGATCGTGGCCAAAGCTGCCAAACTTAGGTGGTATTTAAAAGCTGCACTTTTTTGATTGAAAAGCGTCAGGCTTAACCATAGCAGTAAGCCTATGCCTGCAATCTGCCATAAGGCATGGATAATCATCCAGCCGAGGGCATAGAGATAAGGTTCGGGAACCAAATTTTCAAGCAATTCCATTATTTGTCTTTTTCCAGTTGGTCCAAAAATGCGCGGATTTCATCTAATTCCTCTTTAGAGGGATTGCCCTGCCCCAAAGCCTGCATGACCAGGTTTTTGGCAGAACCACCAAATGCTGTAGCCATAAAGTTGCCAACCAGGTGATGCTGGGTAGCTTTTTTTTCTATCAAGGGAAAATACACATGGGTTCGGCTTTGCTCATCCCTTCCTAAAATCCCCTTGCTGTGCATGATCTGCATGATCTTAAGGGTAGTCGTGTAACCGGTGTCTTTGGTTTCGGCCAGTTTCTCATGGATTTCCCTAACCGTGGCTCTCTTCATCGGCCATAAGAGGGACAAAATTTCAAGTTCGGATTCAGTGGGTTTAGTGTTCATAGTATTTTAATACGATTCGTTTCGTACAAAGTTATACGAATTGGTTCGCATTTTCAAAATTTTAATACGATTTTTTTCGTAATACAATTTTAGTGCTGAGGAAGAAACTGTTAACTGATTTATGAAACTGCTACCGATTTCTTGGAACTAAGCCTAAGCCACAATAGTTGTATATACATAGATTTGAAAAAAACCAATGATTATGAAAACTACACAACCGCTTTTAGAAAAGCTTCAAATGGGAGATTTGGAATTGCAAAACAGGGTAATAATGGCTCCTATGACAAGAAGCAGGGCAACCAATCCTGAAAATGTACCCTTTGATATTCATGTGAAATATTATCAGCAGAGGTCATCAGCTGGACTGATCATTTCCGAAGGTGCCCAGATTTCGAAAAAAGCAGTAGGGTATGTGAATACACCAGGGATTTATTCTGATGCCCAAGTGGAAGGTTGGAAAAAAGTCACTGAAGGTGTGCATGAAAAAGGAGGCAAAATATTTATTC
>NZ_SLAP01000194.1 GCF_007126775.1 Cecembia sp.
AAAAAGCAGGCTACAATTGGCTGAGATTTTTAAATGAATACCGTTTTGGTGGCTGCTTGGCAGATGACATGGGTCTTGGAAAAACCGTTCAGGCCCTGGCGCTTTTAGCGCATGAGAAAGAAGCCAATCCGGATTCTACTTCTCTTTTGGTTATGCCTACATCATTGGTTTACAATTGGGAACTGGAAGCAAAAAAATTCACACCCAAATTGAAGATTTTGACGTATACAGGCACACAACGCGTAAAAGACAATACCCGCTTTGCAAAATATGACCTGGTATTGACTTCCTACGGGATCACCAGAATGGATGTGGATATCCTTAAAGGCTTTTATTTTAATTACGTCATTTTGGATGAATCACAAGCCATCAAAAATCCGGGAAGTATCATTTCAAAAGCTGTAAATGAACTCAATTGTCGCCAAAAGTTAATCTTGACGGGTACACCAGTGGAAAATGGGACAATGGACCTATGGTCGCAGATGAACTTTATTAACAGGGGTTTATTGGGAACTCAGGGAATGTTCAAAAAACAATTCCTTCAGCCCATTGAAAAGAAAAATGATAGGAATAAAGCGGCAAAGTTGCATGCCATGATCAAGCCTTTTATTTTGAGAAGGTTAAAAACACAGGTGGCCACAGATTTGCCTGAAAAAGTTATCAACATAAAGTACTCCACCATGACCCCGGATCAGGAGAAGGCCTATGAAGAGGTTAAAGGCTATTACCGAGAGAAAATCGTCAATGAAATGACTATTCCAGGTTTAAGGAACCAGCAATTTACCCTTTTGCGTGGATTGACACAGTTAAGACAAATAGCCAACCACCCCCGATTGACGGATAAAGATTATTCTGGGGATTCTGGCAAACTGGAAGATGTTATCCACATGTTGGAAGCAACTGCATCTGAAGGACATAAAGTTCTAGTATTTAGCCAATTTGTCAGACATTTGGCCATTGTCAAAGAATATTTGGACGAGCAGGGGATAAAATACGCCTATTTAGATGGAGCTACAAAAGACCGGCAAGCAGAAGTAAGGTCATTTCAGGAAAATGAGGAGGTCAAGATTTTCCTGATATCCCTAAAAGCTGGTGGGGTAGGCCTTAACCTTACCAAAGCAGAATATGTTTTTCTTCTGGATCCTTGGTGGAACCCTGCTGTGGAAGCACAGGCTATTGATAGAGCACACCGGATTGGACAGGAAAATAAAGTCATGATTTATAAATTTATTACCCACAATACGGTTGAAGAAAAAATTATGGCCCTGCAGGAAAGGAAAATGGCTTTGGCAGGAGAATTGATCAGTACAGAGGAAAGTTTTATGAAGAGCTTGAGCAAAGAGGATATTGAGGTCTTATTGGATTGATACCCTTCAGCAAAGTGTGGATAACTTTTTTTAATGCTTTAACTTATTTAAACTATGGAAAAGGCGATTTTAATTGTTCAATGTAAAGATCAAAAAGGCATAGTTGCCAAGGTCTCTGAATTCTTGTATAAGTATAAAGGCAACATTCTGGAAATCGATCAGCATGTTGATGAAGAAATCGGGATGTTTTTTATGCGGGCTTCTTGGGAGTTGGAAAGTTTTGCTATTCAAAAGGAACAAATAGCCAAAACATTTGAAATGGAAGTGGCACAATTCCTGAATATGAAGTTTGATTTATACTTCAATTCTCCCAAACCCAGGATGGCAATTTTTGTCTCTAAGTTATCCCATTGTCTTTTTGATATTTTAAGTAGATACTATTCAGGACAGTTTCAAGTCGAAATACCCTTGGTAATTTCCAACCATTTGGATTTGAAGCCTGTGGTTACATCTTTCCGAATTCCTTTTTACCACCTTCCTGTGGATAAGTCCAACAAAATGGCTGTGGAAAAGGAGCAAATTGCCCTATTGAAACAGCATAAGGTAGATTTTATTGTCTTGGCTAGGTACATGCAGATTCTTAGTGGAAATTTTATCAATGAATTTCCTAACCGAATTATCAACATCCATCATTCCTTTTTACCAGCCTTTGTAGGAGCCAAACCTTATCATGCGGCCTATGAAAGGGGAGTGAAGATTATCGGTGCAACAGCACATTATGTAACTGATGAATTAGATGCTGGACCGATAATCGAACAGGAAGTAGCAAGGGTAAGACATCATAACTCCCCTTCGGATTTGGTGCAGATAGGTCAGGATGTGGAAAAAGTAGTACTTTCAAAAGCAATCAAATACCACTTGGAGAGTAAAATCCTGGCATATAGGAATAAAACTGTGATCTTTTATTGATCGGCAAATTTCTTTTCACATTAAAAACTTAACAGTTAATTTCTGACTGAATGACATGAAAAACCCCAAAAAAGGAAATTTTCCGAAAATTTCCTTTTTTGGCCATTACTATTTTTTTGCATCTTAAAAGAATAAAAAACCACTTTGTAAGCTATTGTTTTGCCACACTTAAAAATTAATAAAAAAAATTTTGTTTTATTTAAAAAAACGCCATTTTTGTAAAGAGTTTATTGTTTAGTTTGCATTCAGGTTATTCAATATAAACCATATTCTACAGGAAATTTTTACTGGTCTGTCGGAAGTGTTTGATTACTGCGCTTTCGAAGTCCTAGAAATATGTATAACACAGTGCTTAATCTAAAATTATATAGTTATCCACATTTTAAAGGTACTCTTTATCAGATTAGGGTATTTCGTGGATCTTACTTAATTTATAAAAAAATTAATGCGTATTCCTAAATTTGCTGTTGATTGCGATAGTCTGATTTTTTAAGAGTCATTGATGGAGTTGAATATGAAAAGAACTTTCTTGATTATTTTATCGGTTGTTTGTCTTCTTTTTTCAAAGATAGATGTCAATGCCCAAAGCCGTCTGCTTAGGTATGCTGATAAGCAATACAATCTGGAAAACTACCTGAAGGCTTCTGAAGCATACAAAAAAGCCTTTGACAAAAAAGCGAAATATACCACGGCGCGAAACTTGGCAAATACTTACGAGAAATTTGGATCTTATGAAGAAGCCCATCAATGGTGGGGCATTGTTGTAGGATTTGATGAGTCAACCAAGAACGATTACTCTAAGTTTTTGAGTTCTGCATTAAAAGTTGGTATGTGGGAAGAGATTGATCAACTCCTAGATAGTGCTGGATTTTCTGCTTCCGATTTTCCAGAATTAAATATTGAAGGTATGAAGGCACTTTTGGAAAGGCCTTCGACATTGGAATTATCCCCTGTTGATTTGATTAACTCAGATGCCTCTGAATTTGGTTATTCTGTGGATAACTCTGGAAATACCTACTTTTCAAGCGATAGAGGGCCAACTGGCATTGTAGATCCTATTCCTTCATTGAGATTGGACGCTAAGAATGATGTGTTTAGCAAAGAAAAAAGCAATGTCAACGAAAGGGAATTTTATAAAATTTATAGAAAGAATACAGAAGGTGTCGTTTCAAAAGTAACTACCGACCTTCCTAATGTTCTTCACTTAAACGATCCGCATTTTTCAACTGAATTGGATCTGATCTTTTACACTGCCTTTTTAGGAACCACAAAACTAAAGGGGCAGAAAAATTTTGTCAACCATGCTGGTATTTATTTTGGAAAGGTTAATGAAGCCGGAAATATTACAGGAAGCAAACCATTTAAATTCAATGATCAGCTTGCTTATGGGGTCATGAATCCCTTTGTGGATATACATAACAAAAGACTGTATTTTGCATCTGATATGCCTGGAGGCTTGGGTGGATTTGATATCTATTACGCAGAATTTGATGATAACCTTAATTTTTCTGCACCGGTTAATTTAGGACCTGTAGTCAATACATCTCATAATGAAAGCCATCCATCAGTTTATGACAATAAGTTTTATTTTTCTTCCCGTGGTCATGTGGGCCTAGGAGGCATGGATCTTTTTGTTGGAGACTATATCAATGGAAGTGTGGATAACGTTAGGAATATGGGCCTTCCCTACAATAGCATTAGAGATGATTTTTATTTTATAGCCTCAAGCGATGGAAAAACTTATATTTCTTCCGACAGAAAAGGGGGTCAAGGTTTAGATGATATTTATACCCTTAAGGATCTTTTTAAAGTTTTGAAAGTATCTGTGGAAGATTGTAATGGAGAGCCCATAACAGAATTTGAATCCCAGATTGTGGATAACTCGGATAAAAGCATTGAAATAGAACTTAATAAAGAGGGGGTTCTTATTGCAGGATTAAACCCTGATACCGATTACCGTCTCAAAATTGATAAAAAAGGATATTTTGGAATCACTGACAGTACCCTGACCACAGTTGGATTTGAAGGAGATACTTTGGTCAAGAGGTATACAATTGCAGCAATACCTTACAAATCCAAACTGCTTTCGGAAAATGTCTATTATGATTTTGATAAATCTAATATTAGGGATACTGAAAAACCAACACTTGAAAAAATCGGCAATCTAATGGTGGAGAACCCACACACTATTTTGTACGTGAGTTCTCATACAGATTCCAGGGCTTCAAATGCATACAATGAAGCATTGAGCGAAAGAAGGGCAGCCTCTGTTAATCAATACTTGATCACCTTAGGAATATCTCCGGATAGGATCAAATTGGAATGGTTTGGTGAGGAAAGACTTGTCAATGATTGTGGAGATGGTGTTCCTTGTTCAGAATCTAACCATCAATTGAACAGAAGAAGTGAATTGACTCTTACTGCATTTGTGGATAAAGATATGCAGTATGAACTACCGGAAGGAATAGATGATCCATGTGATATCATTCTACATACTGATTTGCCTACTTATTCAGGAGCTAGAGAAATTATTGAGGAAGATCTAGCAAGTGTAGGAATTGCAAAAGAACTTCCAACTATCTATTTTGATTTTGACCGTAGCAATCTAAGATCTGTTCACCAAAGAGAACTGGATGATGTGATCATTCAGATGAAAAATAATACAAGTAGGAATTTGATCATTGAAGGTCATACTGACCAAAGAGGCAGTGATGTGTACAACGAATATTTATCTGAACTTAGAGCAAAAGCTGTAGTGGACTACCTGATCCAAAATGGCATCGATCGAAATAGGATTGAATATTCCTTTTATGGAGAAAATCTACCGATAAATGATTGCAGCAATAAAAGCTGTTCTGAAGCCCTTCATCAGGAAAACAGGCGAACAACATTAAGATGGAACGAGAACTTCCCATAAAAATGTGGATAAGTATCTGTTCAAATTTTTCAAAAGAAATCATAAAAAAAGCTGCCTCTAATATAGAGGCAGCTTTTTTGGTATTGTTCCGATATTTCAATTATCATTTGATCAATTTTTTAAGCTTGTATATACAAGTTAGAGTTCCTATTTTTGATTATGGAATCCTTCAAATACAGGGAATTACAACAACTGCTTAAATCGCAGATTATCAAAGGAGTTTTCAAAGAAGGTGATTTACTCCCTTCTGAAAATGAATTGTCTTCTGTCCATGATATGACTAGAACAACCGTCAGGCATGCCCTTCAAAAAATGGAAAAGGAAGGCTATATCATCAAGAAAAAAGGGAAGGGCAGTATTGTGAATTTAAAAAAGAAGCGATTGGGTCTTCTCTCCTTCAAAGGATTCTCTGAAGTTATCGGTTCATCTGATGAGCAGGTAAGCAATGAAATTTTAGTCGGTCCGGTACTTCAGAATTGGCCAAATGATTTCTTCTATGAACTCGGAGAGGAGGAATTAAGTACAGACGTTTATTACCTCTGTAGACTTCGCTCGGTAAACGAGCATGTAGTCATGCTTGAACATACTTACATCCCAAATTTCGGTTTAGAGGATTTCGAAAAGCGGGTTTTAATTAATGGTTCTCTGTTTTCCACAATGGTTATTGATTATCAGATTGAAGTCACATCAATGGATCAAGAAGTAAGGGCCATTAAGCCGGATAAGATCACCGCTAAACTTTTGAATGTGGATAAGACTGATCCAATTCTCCATGCTTATAGAAAATATGGTACATCGAAAGAAGGTTTTTTCTTTTACAGTTCCCTTTTCTTCAACACCAAAGACTATGCAATAGGAAGCTATTTCCAGTAAATAAACAATCTAATCAAAAACATTATGCTAAAAGAAGTCCGAGAACTTGCCAAAATGATAGACCACAGTCTGTTGCACCCAACGATGACAGACAAGGACCTGATTGAAGGTTGCGAATTGGCCAAACATTATGATGCAGCATCAGTCTGCATCAAACCTTATGCGGTAAAAGATGCAGTTAATTGGTTAAAGGGATCAGATGTAATGGTATGTACCGTTATTGGATTTCCTCATGGCAATAGCAGTACAGATGTTAAAGTCTTCGAAACCGAAAAAGCTTGTCAAGATGGCGCTGTTGAAATCGATATGGTGGTCAACATAGGGAAAGTCTTACAAGAGGATTGGGATTATGTGAGTCAGGAGATTGAAGCAATTGTAGCGATAACTAAAAAACACAAAGCTGCTTTAAAAGTGATTTTTGAAAATGATTATCTACCCGAAGACAAACACAAAATTAAACTCTGTGAAATCTGTAGTGCGGCCAAAGTAGAATTTGTCAAAACCTCCACAGGATATGGTTTTAACAAAGGAAGCGATGGCAAATACAGTTATGAAGGGGCGACAGAACATGACTTGAAATTGATGCGAAAGCACAGCACTCCGGAAGTGCAGATCAAAGCAGCCGGTGGGGTAAGGACTTTGGAGGATTTGCTCAAAGTAAAATCTTGGGGAGTCACTAGAATTGGGGCAACCGCCACTGCTACTATTTTGGAAGATGCCAAAAAGAAATATGGTGGAGAATCCGGTGATAAGCCAGAATTCAAAGAAAGTGTAGGCTACTGATCAATCTTTATGGCTTCCAAAAACGCAAATAATCGATTAGGAAAACTGTCCCAAAAGCTTAAAAACCAAAAATTTGAGCAATCCATCATGATTGGATTTGATGGGTATGTGGATAGCTTGTATGAAGTTATCCACAAAAAATCCGGTACAGAGAAGCAATATTTCAAGGGTATCTCAGGCTTTGCAGACCATATTAAAACCCTTTCCGGCAAAAGTGGACAAGTGGAATTATCTCTCAAAGAAATTAAAATCGGCGGGAACGCGCCCATTATGTCCCAAGCTATGGGTACACTCGGTTTTCAGGTCCATTGTTTGGGTACTTTGGGTTTTCCTAAGATTCATCCCGTTTTTGAGGATTTACATGCTAATATTCAAGTGCACAGTTTGGAAAATCCAGGACAGTCAGATGCTTTTGAGTTTCAAGATGGCAAGTTGATATTTTCTGATTGTGGCTCTTTCGATGATTTTAATTGGGAAAAAGTCAAGGAAAGAAAAGGTCTTGATAAGCTTAACAAAATTTATCTTGACAGTCAGTTACTTGCCGCAGTGGATTGGGTTAATCTTCCGCATGCATCGGATATCTGGCAAGGCTTATTGGAAGAAGTTGTAAAACCAAATGGCTCACTGGCTAAAAAATTCTTCTTCGATCTATGTGATCCATCTAGAAAATCCAATTTGGAGATCAGGGAAGTTCTTCAGATCATTTCCCGGTACAGTGAATTTGGGGAAGTCACCCTTGGCCTAAATGAAAACGAAACGAATATCGTCTTTGAGGCTTTGGAAAATCCAGGTAAAAAAGATTCGTCAACGGAAGAAAAGGCCAAAGCTATATTTGATAATATGACAATTGCCTGTCTGTTGATTCATCCTGTCAATAGGAGTTTTGCAGTAACTCAAAAAGGGTTGGTTCAAGTTGAAGGTAAATTGGTGAAAGAACCCAAGATCCTCACCGGAGGCGGAGACAATTTCAACGCAGGCTATGCATTGGGCGCTTTGTTGGAACTTGAAATGGAGGAGAGGCTTTTGCTGGGTATGGGTTGTTCCGGGGCCTATATCCAAAATGGAAAAAGTCCGAGTTTGGTTGAATTGGGAAATTATCTGGAATCGTGGATGGAACGCGGATGACGCGGATTGGGCTGATGGTCGCAGATTTTTTGATGGATTTTTGGAACAGTATAACTTGTGTGTTATTTTCGGTGGAACGCGGATGACACAGATTGGGCTGATG
>NZ_SLAP01000162.1 GCF_007126775.1 Cecembia sp.
CAATGGCACCTGTAAAAACCACAAGTGACAAGAGATCTAGAAATAAGGGAAAAGATTGCCCTCTCATTTCGCTTATACTTTCCGGATCAAGAAGACCCATTCGTATAGACCTTGGTGTGGAGTCCAGTACTACCTGAACACCGGTAAAAACCACCAAAACTGCTAAAAAAGCCATAGCGAATCCAAGCTTCCTATGAATAGATACCTTGCGAAGATTGATCAGTGCCGACTGCAGCACCAACAGCATAAACCAAGCAGTCAACACAATGCCGTGAATTACATAAACCAATGGAAGTTGGTCAAGTTGCCAACGTTCAGGCTGTTCGAAGAATGGCCTTAAATAAAAAGTTCGTGAGAACCCAATCAGAACAAAGAGCAAAAGCAGGATAGTGATGATAAGGTAAAACCGGGAGTGGTGTTGTTTCATAAAATGTCATTTACTTCAATACATGTAAGGAACTTCCGTTACCTTGTTAATCTTGCTTTTCATCAATCTAAAGTCTTTGATTTCGATGGGAACTCGTTTGGCAGAAATCAATAAAGAGTCATTGTTAAATATACCTTTAAAATCAACCCTGCTGGCGTCAAGCAAATCATAATATAAGACAATTCCGGCTTGTTTTTCAATGAGCAAAGAATCCATTTTATCAAAACTTCCCTGCTCTCTATAGATTTCTTGGATTTGTAACATCAAGCGGATTTGATCATCATAAACAAAAACTCGTTTTTCATCAAAATCTGTAAAAGCAAATACAACGCTGTCACGGTTCATGCGAACAGCACTCGTTCCTCTTTCAAAAACAAACTGTCTCCAGCGTGATGGATTATCTAATGAAAGCGTGTCCTTGTTTATCACAAAGGATTCAATATCATAAATACCGTATAACTCTGCCGGTGTCCTGTTTAGCCTTCTAGTATGGATTCCCCAATATAGATTTAGTAAATAACCCACATGTACCACAATTACAATCCATTTGAAAACCAAGGCTGAGACTCGCATCCATCGTTTTTTGAACATCGGTGCTTTTTGAATTTTAAGTGATACTGCCTCCTCGAAAAAAAAGAATCTGTATAAAGATTTAATACTTGGGAGTAGAAGGAACAGGGCCATCAACAACATCATTGATGCGTAAACCTTCGCATGGATGTCATAGCTGATATTAATCGCTGCCACATTGGCCATTGCAGCCACAGTAAGAAGGGCACCAAAATTTGTTGTTCTACGGAAAAGTAGCAGCAATGCAGCACTTTCTGCCAAGCCCATAAAAAGGTTGTAGCCATAAGAGTATCCAAAAAAAGCCCATGCCAGGCTCATTGGAGACATATCACCTAAAGGCTCTGACAATTGATAAAAACCTAAATCGGGGAACTGCACTTTGAAAAACTTCTCCAGTGCAAAAGCCAATAAATTAAGCGCTAAGAAGTAGCGAATAATCACTTTAAGCCAGTAGTATTGAACATCAAGGTTCTTACGTGCACGATCAATCAAACTCCAAACTATGGCTCCAATGACAGAGAGAGCTATCATGGTGAAATAGAGTATGTATATGTAGGTGCTGTCGCTGTGATTCCCCGGTGTGGGGGTTAAAATCGGGTAGTCGATACCAAAAAACTTTTCTCCTACCCAAGATATCACTGGATCCAAAACCTTATTTAACTTTCCTAAATAAAATACACCCAACGAAAATGCATTACTGTACCAATCTAACAAGAAAATGAAGAGGACGGTAAAAATAAAGGCGAAGCGGAGGGACAGCTTTTTTGGAAGTGACCAGGTTGATGAATGATTCGACTGTATATCCATATTTACATTTCATTAAAAATTCATAGTACTTTCAATTAATCCACTTTGGAGGATAACATTTCAAAAACCTGTACCCACTGATCGCCCATTTTCATTTCCCCGATTTCATAAATCTGTCCTTTTTCATTCACCTGCATGGAAAAACGTAAGCTTTTATTCATAAAATAGATGAATGCCCCATTCTCAAAAACACCCGAATAAGCACCTTAAGGCGTTAGAGTAGAGTAAACTCGTAGCGGAAAATTATCGGCTTTTGCATCATAAGTCCCTAGGATCACACTTTTGTGATGCATCTCTCCTTTCACTGTGGTGGTATTTTCCAACATCAGCAATCTTCCATCCAGTTTAAATTGGATGGTATAGGCATGATGCCATTCGGTTTGTTGCCCATCTTCCGTCAATCTCCAACCAATTCCTTTCCATTGATCAATAAATGGCTCCCAGTGGGACATTCCTAATGAATTATTTGCCTGTAAAACATCAGACTGTGCATAGCCATAGCTGAAAAACAAGAAAAGCAGTAGGGATAGGAATATAGATTTCATAATTTCTTAAAATTTTGTTGCACGCGGCGGACGCAAAGAAGCGCGGCGAACGCAGCGATTTTAAAACCCTCCCGTTGCGAACGTTGCGTTTTTATCTCTGCGACCGTAGCGTGAAACTTTTTTCATAAATTTCCTTGAAATTTGGGTAGTCAACAATACCCTAATGATGTGATGGTTTGATAAAATAGAATCCCTAACTCTCAATTCAATTTAGGCACCTGCTTAGTATAACAATGTATTCCTCCGCCTCCCCAGTTATAAACTGTTGCATCTATCCAGACCAATTGTTTATCTGGGAATAAGCTTGCAAAAATCTCTTTGACGCGTTCTTCTTTTTCAGGCGAACTGCCTACATGTAAGTAGGTGGGCAATAAAACCTTGTCGTTTGAAATCAAAAAATTCAAATAGGAAGAAGAAGACAAATACTGAAGGGTATCTCCGACTTGAATAACCTGATCCGGAGCAATATACTCTTTCCCAATCGTGGAATCACTCATTGACCATCCTTCTATAACCATGTTAGGCCTATGCCGAAGGTCAGGCAAGGGAACTTTGATGATCTTGAATGGCCTTCCATCTTGATCTTTAGCCTTGATCAAAATATCATACGTTTCCTTCATTCTCAGATAGTTTTCAGTATGAACAGGGTGCAAATCTTTTTCTTTTTCATCCACCCAGGCTAGAAGAATCGTATTGGCATTGGCGAATCGAATGTATTCATCCGTATGACCAGCGGTGCCCATAGCAACATATCCAGGAATGATGATTTTCGACACATCACCATCTTCTACTAGGCCTTTCCCTACCCAAATAAAATGGTGAACACCCAATGTGCGCTGCAACTCCTGCTCCATGCTTTCCTTGGTTGAAGTCGGATTGACCATAAACATCCACTCTTCATTCAGCAATATGGTACCTTTACCATTGACTTCAATTGCTCCCCCATCTAGGTTCAATGAAGAAGTAATGACTTCGATACCATTCCTTGCTGCTATCAGGCTATCTGTTTTTTGATTTCGGTCAAAGAACGAGGTATATACCTTTGCTGAGTCAGGTTCTTCTCCTTTCTCAATTAAAAAGCGCTCAAAGAAGTCCTGATATGACCACCTGAAATCGACTGCCTTTTTCTCTCCCAACCCATTGATCAGATACACAGGCCCAATATCTCTTAAGGCTAAAGCCTGCCGAATAGGGATGGTCAAAAAAGTAAATGAAGCCGTATCTAGGCCATTTTCTACTAGATATTCCTTAAATACTTGAGGATTTTCGCTGGTATCTGATACAAATATGACAGAAGTGGAACCTTCAAGCGCTCGTGCAACATCCGCAGCAAAAGGAAAAAACTCAGGCTGTCTCGTTTTCCATCCGATCATAATAGCTTCCTGTGGTTCCCATTCAGCAGGATAGTAAAAAATTGCGGGATCTCTTCGCTCTTGCCTGCAAGAGAAGATAATCACTATCAAAAAGACAAAGAATGTTAGTTTTTTCATGATTTGAGGATTTTTGTTTCACGCATACCTTGTCCCGAGCATCGGGAGGACGCAAAGAAAAGCGCGACGAACGCAGATATTTTTAATATAATTCCGTTGCGAACGCTGCGTATTTACCGTTGCGGTCGCCGCGTGAAATATCACCCTTAAAATTCCATGAAATTCAGAACACTACCAATACCCTAATCATGTGATAGCTACCCATTTAAAAGGTCAAAAAACTCCATTAAGTAACACCTGATTAACAAAACATCCGCTACACCAACTTGACCAAAGTAGCAGCAATCGCTTCTGCAAGCGTTGAATTCACCTTGTATTTTTGTGCATAATCCATCCATTGGGAAACGACTTCCTGTACTTCCTGGATAATGCCTTGAGGGTTACGGATAGAATTTTGCTTGGCTATCGCCAAAAAATCGTCCATCAAAAAATCTTTCCTTTTACCATTAATGCTCAGGCAATGCTGACTGACCCAGACACTATCCGGTCTGTAAGCATGGCAGATATCGTAAGCAGGAGAAAGGCTCCATTTACCTTCCTGATCCATCAGAAAAGCAAAGTTTTTGGTATGATCATCACAGTTGCGTGCCAAAACATTAAATACCATCCTACGGAACAGCTGCTCCGCCTCCCCATAAGTAAGTCTCAGTTGACGCATGGTCTGAAACAACTGCTCATAGCTGTAACTACTGACATTGTTAAAATCAAAATGCTGCAAAGCACAAAAAGTCTGCATGTGTAGCTTTTCGGTTCCATTCACCCTATCAAAACGCTTGGTCATAAAATGTGCCCTGCCCTCTTCTTCAATCAACCTGCTTTCAGCCATTTCGATACCTGCATCTATCGCCATGGCATAATAAGCCATCTCCACCCGTCCGTAACCAAAGGTCTCTCCAAATTGTGTGTCATTGACCCCGTCAAACTTGATCAACCAATGTTCAAATCCAACCTCCTGCAAGGTCTGCCCCGAACGGATCATTCCGGTGGCTTCATTGTATGCAATGATGGCTTTGGGTCTAGCTCCTCCCGCAGAAGTCCCCATCTTTAACACGTTTAGCATGACATCGCGCATGGCTTGGTCCGTATGCGTTTCAAACTGCTCCCTGCTCTCCAACAATTTTTTTGTTGTCTCAATAAGGCTTGATAGTTCCAATAATTGCCCTTGCTCCTGAGCAGGCAGTGTAGAAGGCTCAAACTCCAAGGCACCCATCCCCCTATTTCCTATGAAACAAAGCAGTTCCACGGGATTCAGGGAATTTTCCGGCCTACCATGACGGGCGAGCCAACCATTGATTAATTCATTTCCATAGCGATCTGGTAGAGCGTCTGCCAACAAACCGGGAAGCCCTTTGAATGTAGCATTACCCCTCAATTCAGGAAAGCCATAGACACGATTCCCAAGCGGCATCCGTATTGGTGAAATATCCAGCTTACCGGAAGCAAACCTGCGGTCATATTCGAAAAAAGCCAATTCCTGACGTTCATCCCATACCACCGCCCCTATCCGCTGTCCCCAGAGCTTGACAAATGCCGTCCTTACCATCCCAGGTCATCTTTAGGTGGGGATTTCTTGCTTTTGGATGCTCTTTTCCACTTGGCCTCGTCTTCTTTGGCCAGCTGCATAGGACTAATAGGCTTAACCTCTTGGAAATGCTCCAATACATACAGTGCATCCAAGACCCGAAGTATTTTTAATAGATTGGTCAGCGCAATATTCTCTCCCCTCTCCAACAAACTAAGCGTAGACCGACTGATAGCAGCCCGCTCAGCCACCTCGTCTTGCGTGAGGTTCTGCTCAATCCTGCGGGACTTGATAAAGCCACCTACTTTTTTGAGAAGCGCTCCATCACTTAAGTATGAAAAATCACTCATTATAGTACAAATTAAGCTACTACGACTTATTTTTCATACAAAAATACAAATTCTTATTTAAACAAAAAATACATTTTGAATGTTTTTTCATTCATTAATACGATTTTTATATATTTATGAATGATATTTCATTCAAAATAATGAATCAATAAGTCATATATTGGATGTATGCAGATGACATACAATCAGTATAACATGCCAAATAGCCACAAAGGAATTCTTTTGCCATTCCCACTTTCGATATCTAGGGCAAGTTAAGCATTAGGAATACCTTGGATTTGATCAGTGGTTTTGCTAAATCCCCCTACCTCAAAAACATAAGCATCATCCATCATGAAGTCCCCAAACTTTGGACTAGTAACATGATGGACAGCACTCAGTTGATTGATAAAATAGTTTTTACAAAAAGCATTTTTAGAAAATAGTTTTTCAAGAAAGTATGATGTAAGCCCTGCTTTACTTCACCCCTCTCCTTTTGGGTTCCTGCTGTGTACTGCAATGAATGCCTCCACCCTGCCAATTCAGTGGCATGGCATCAACGAAAACAATTTCACGTCCGGGAAAAGCTTGTTTGAACAATGCTTCAACCTCCTTTTCCCGCTTGACAGAAGCTTCATCTTTGGCATAGGAAGATGTCACCACTACGCCATTTGTAACCAAAAAATTCATGTAACTGGAAGCTGCCACGTATGTAAGTGTATCCTCGATCGAAACTTTCTTTTGGTCTTCGTAGCTAAAGGACTTAAGCCTATGATGCACATCATCATTTAAGGTATCAGAAACCACTATCATGCGCTCCTGATGATAAGGTAAAGGGATTTTGATAATCTTGAAAGGCTTACCATCCTGATCTCTTTCCTTTTTTAGTATTTCATAATTTCTGGACATCCTTTCATAATTGACCTTATTCAGTGGATGCTTTTCCGCTTCACTTTCGTCCATCCAAGCCAAAAGTATTGTTCTGTCATCTGCAAAACGCACAAATTCATCCGTATGTCCACCGGTGCCATATCCCACATATTTACCCAATTGGAAATGAAGGATATGTTCATCCTCAGCCAAGCCTTGAGGAAGCCAGATTACTTTCTTTACACCAAGCGTTCTTTTGAATTCTTCTTCCAGTTCCTCTTTGGTCCATCCCGGATTGCGCTGCAAGGTGACTGCCTCACATTGGATCAATACTCCCTTTCCATTCACTTCAATCGACCCACCTTCTATGGTCAGATTTCCTTTGATCCATTTGGCATCAGTGGCAACTGCCATTAAGCTATCCACTTTTGCTCTTTTGCCCGTCCTGATTTTTTCCTTAAATATTTCAAGGCTGTCCAATAGCGTAGAATCACGTAAAACCCTCCAATCCAAAGAGCCATAAGCATCCCAACCAAAATCCACTGCACCCAATTCTCCCTGCCTGTTTACCACAAATGCCGCACCATGATCCCTTATCCAGTGTGCTTCCCCAGGCATGACAAAAAATTGAATTTTCGAAGTATCCACGCCCAGACTATCCAACTGTTTTTTGGCCATTTGTTGAATACTGTCTGAATCAGCAGCCATTTTTATGGGAACATGCCCATCAATCGCTTTCATGACTTCGCTGATCACACGGTTGTAACCTTCTCCACCTTCTCCCATATACCATGTCCCAAACCACACGGCTTCATGGGGTTCAAATTCACCGGGCATATAGAATTCGGTCGGGTCTCGTTGCTCTTGTTTACAGGAGAAAATGATAAGGAATAAAAGGCAAAAGGGAGTAAGTTTTTTCATGTTTTACAAATGAATTTGTTCACAAATCTGTTGCTATAATTGACTTGGCGGTCAAGGAAATGAATTTATGATTTTCTTTGCGCTCGTTGCGTGAAGGTCGTTGCGCTCCTTGCGAGAAACTTTTTACCCATTTAACTTCTTAATCGGATGAAACTTTAGCAATCCTCGGCCGCTCAATTTTCTGTAATTCAGCCGCCTTTTGTTCCACTGCTTCAAAGACCCTTAAAAAATTCTCTTGGGTCACCTTTTTCAACTCACTTTCTGTCCAACCTCTGTTGGCCAACTCCAAAAGGATATTTGGAAATGTACTGGCATCCTCTATCCCTTCAATCACATAATACATCCCGTCAAAATCACTACCAATACCTATATGATCTACACCAATCAGATTTTTTACATAATCAAAATGATCTGCAAAATCCCTGACAGTTACTTTGGGTTCTGGATTGGCTGCTTCCCAAGCATCCCATTCTGCTTCAGCTAATTCAATTTCTTCTTCAGACATCTGATCAGGATTAGGGTATTTTTCTTGAAAGACTTTACTCATACTATCGAGCTTTACCAA
>NZ_SLAP01000172.1 GCF_007126775.1 Cecembia sp.
GAGAAGTTATTGACAAAATTCAGCGGGTTTTGAATTTCGTGAGCGATACCAGCGGTGAGTTCACCGAGGGAGGCCATTTTTTCCGATTGGATAAGTTGGGCTTGGGTGGCCTTAAGTTCTTTATAGGCTTTTTTGATCTCTTTGGATTGGGCAACTTCCCGTTCCAAATTTTTTGCCCTTTCTTTCATTTTTATTCGCCTCTTTAATTCAGAATAGGTCAAGAAAATTGTTAATGCGATCAAAATCACATAAAGCATGTAAGCCCACCAGGTTTTCCACCAAGGTGGAAGGACAGTAACCACAATGGAGGTGCCCTCCTCGTTCCAAAATCCGTAGGCATTGGAGGCGATTACCTTAAAAGTATAAGTGCCAGGCTCTAAATTCGTGTAAGAAGCAAAGTTTCGATTGTCATAAATCCAGTCTTCATCCAATCCTTCCATCATATGTGCATATTGATTTTTTGAGGGATTGGCATAATGCAGTGCTGCGAATTCAAAACTGAGATCATTCTGATGATGCTTGAGTACAATGGATTTTGTAGCAAGCAGATCTGTGTCCAATGGAGAGCTTTCAGGCATATCATAGACGGAGCGATTTGAGATTGATAAATTTGAAAGGATGACCGAGGGAGGGATTTTGTTGGAAGCAATGGTTGAAAAACTCGTCACTCCATGATCTCCACCAAAGTAAAATTTCCCATCAGGGGTCTTATCAGCTGCCAGTGAAAGAAAAGTATTGCCACCTAGTCCGTCCGCTTCATTGTAATTGATAAAGGTCACCTTGCCCAAAGATTCATTTTGCATCATTTGGATAAGCCCATTTTGTGAAGAAAACCACATTTCTCCATTTTCACCGGGCAATACAGTCTCTAGGATATTGGTGGATAAGCCATCCTGTTCGGAGTATTTGGTGATCTCATCAGTTGCGATGTTCAAAATGTTAATCCCTCCATAAGTGGCAATCCATAAGTTTCCGTTTCCATCTTCCATCACATCCAATACTTCCTTACTGCTTAATGTGGCCGGATCAGCAGGATCGCTAGTGTAGTATTTTACGGCATTGGTTGCAGGATCTATTCGAGTGACTCCGGCATTGATGCTGGAAACCCAGATGTATTTTTCCCCAATTTCAATGTCAGAAATATTCGCGTCCTGAATGATGATTTCAGATTTTTGTTCAGCCACTTCCACGATAATCGATTGGTTATTGAGTTGATCTTCCTGCTTAAAAACAGCAATGCCATAGAGTGGAAGAAATTCAGGCTCGGGAGCGTTCCAATTATCGTAATGATGGCTATCATCTGAAGTATAGCGTAAAGCGTAGTTGCCGGGATTCAATTCGGTTTGGATAATTTGAAGTCGGTTTTTAATTGATCCTCCAGCCCAATAGGTATCATCAATACTCTCGGGGCGCATAATCGATTCTCCAGCTTCATTTTGGAGCCAACCAAAATCTACCATTCCAGATGGATCACCCTCCCCAACCCATACGACGTAATAAGTGCCCTTTTCGGTGATTTGAAAATCCTGAGTGAGCTCTTGGTTTTGGATGACATTTTTGATGATTGCCAGTTCTTTGCCGGTATCAAACCATTCTTTTATTTGTACCAAAATATCCTCAGGATAAGTGTTGACATATTGGCTGATGAGTTCATTGAAAGATTCAGTTTTTGGATCAAAAACAGTCAAACCTCCATTGGTACCTACCCAAAGCTTTCCTGATCGGTCCTCCCGGATGACCCGCACCTGATCATTTGGTAAGCTGTTTTTAGGATCTGCGGCATCACGTTTATATCGATTAACCTCCCGAAAGTTGGGGTTCATTTTGATCAGTCCGTCTCCCCATGTTCCAATCCAAAGGGTGCCATCCTCTTGTTCGTAAATCGCTCGTGCTGAACCGCCAAACATGTCATTTGACGAAGAAAACGCAACTTTTTGAATCGATTGATCTGATTCGTTGAGAATATTGATACCATTCCCACGCGTACCGATGAAAACTTTCCCAGGACTGATTTTTGAGGCGTACAAACCGTAAGTACCGCCTGAACTTACCGAATTTGGATTTTTCGGGTCATGGCCATAATGCTTAAAGGGCTTGTTGACAGGATCATATTTGAAGAGCCCATTGGTAGAAGAAGCTAGCCAAAAAATTCCGCTCTTGTCCAAGATCATTTCGGTAAAACGAATCGTCCACCCACCTGAAGAGATTTTTCTGTTGTCAGGAATGATGATCTCTTGGTATTCGTCTTTATTTCCTTGAAATTTTAAAACCCCTCTGAAATTATTTAAAATCCAAATATTCCCTTCTCTGTCCTCTTTGATGGAGTTAAAAAAAGTAGCAATATCAATGTTGTTAAAGTCATATTTTACGATCGTCTTCAAGACATCTTTTTGTTGATCATATTTGTAAACTCCCTGCCTGCTAGTAATCCATAATATTCCGTCCTTATCTTTGTAGAGCTCTGTGATGGTATTCTCAAATGTATTTAAATCATTTTCTTCTCTGAACTTAACAGGGCTAAAGGTTTTGAAATCCTTACGGAGCGACATCAGTCCATGGGTTGAAGACCCGCCCCAGATAGTTCCTTCCTCATCTTCATAGAGTACCATTGAAAGGCCATCATGGATCGCTTTTTCACCATTTACATTGGCAAATGGAGCCATTACCCAAGTGTCATTTTCCGCATCATATTGGACGATATCCATTCTGAGCGTGGAAGCCCAGATTCTTCCCTGAGAATCGCTTAGAATATTCAGTACCCTAGCGCCTTCAAAAATCTTTGTGAATTCATAATTTTTAAATGTGTTTTTGGCTCTGTCATAAAAGCTAACCCCAAGGTCTGTAGCGATCCAAAGATTTTTATTCTGATCTTCCTCAATATCAAAGACCATGTTGTGTTGGAGGCTTGTAGAATCGCCAATAATATTCCTGAAATTTTTCCAGGTATAGCCATCGTAGCGTTGGATGCCATTGGCTGTACCAAACCAAAGCAGACCATAGCTGTCCTGCATCACATCCATCACCTGTGGGGAGGCAAGTCCATTGGAGATAGAGATGGTTTCCATTTGGATTTCCTGGGATTTTACTTTTGTAGGATAAGCCCAAAGCAAAATAATGAGTGAAAGAAATGTTGTAGAGGATTTGATAATTGATAGTTTCATAAATCAAGTTGCTTTGAAAATTTTCAATTAATTGGGATTGTAATAATAAAAGTGGTGCCTTTATCCTCAGTAGATTCGACCGATAATTCACCCCCATGTGCCTTCACGATATCATAAGATAGAGATAATCCCAATCCAGTTCCCTGTCCTGTAGGTTTGGTGGTAAAGAAAGGTTGGAAGATTTTGTCTTTGATGGCTTTAGGGATACCTGAACCATTGTCTTTGATGCAGATTTCCACGCCTCCAGTACCTGCCAAATCTACCAATCGCGATTGGACCGTAACCTTTGGCATGTAGGTACCATCTGAACTGCAGTTTTCTTTTAAGGGCTTTTCTTTTTGATCTGCTGTACTTCGACTACGCTCAGCACAGGCGTAAAATGCATTATTGATCAAGTTTAAAAAGACACGGCCAACATCCTGAGCGACAACATTTACCTTTGGTAAATTTGGATCTAACTCTGTGTCAAAATCAGCTGAAAAACTTTTGTCCTTTGCTCTCAGTCCATGATAGCTCAGGCGCAAAAACTCTTCTGCCAACCCATTGAGGTTGGTCAGCTTTTTTTCGGAAGAGCTGCCCCGGCTATGCTCCAGCATGCCCTTGACTATCGCATCGGCTCGCTTGCCATGGTGTTTGATTTTCGCAAGATTTTCCTTTAGGCTTTTTCCGATGTTTTTTGCCTCATCTAGGTCACCATTTTCCAGTTCCTCATTCATTTCATCGACTAATTCTTCGCTGACTTCTGAGAAGTTATTGACAAAATTCAAGGGGTTCTGAATCTCATGGGCGATGCCGGCGGTGAGTTCACCAAGGGAGGCCATTTTTTCAGATTGTATCAGCTGAGACTGAGTGGCCTTAAGTTCCTCATAGGCTTTTTCGATTTCTTTTGCCTGGGCCAGTTCTTTCTGCCTGTTTTTCTCTTTTTCCCGAGCCAGGATACGAATGGTTTGTATCTTGACCAGGCTATAAACCAAGAGAACAAAACCTGCAAAATAGAGGAAAAATGCCCACCAAGTGGCATACCAAGGGGGAAGGATAACAAAATTGTAAGCAATTTCCTCCGATTGTGTGTTGAAGGTGTTTTTTGCTCGTACGCGAAAAGTATATTTGCCATAAGGGAGATTGGTGAACTCCCGTGAAACTTTATCCTCCCACTTACTCCATTCTTCATCATGGCCTTCTAAAAAAGTCTGATACCGTATCTTTTTTTCTCTCACGAAGAATGGAGCAACATAGTCAAAAGAAATACGGTTTCCCTTGAATGGGATTTCAGGAGTATTCCCGGCAAGAAATTTAGGTAGTGCAAATCGATCTTCTCCCGCCGAAACTGCTGTGAAATAAAGGGGAACAGGATGATCCACTTTATATTTTTTATTGGGGTCAAGTCTCATCAATCCCTCGTCGGTGCCGATCCAGAACACTCCGTCAGGTTCGGTATAGCCGGAAGCTACACCACTGGCAGTAATCAGGTTGACCGGATAGCTTTCCACTTTATAGCTGTTATCTTCCTGAGGCATGGCCAGTCGTTTTTCCCCCTTAAAATCCAAATAAACATTTCCGGTCTCCCCTACACCTAAGCCATAAGTGTCCATGTTGATTATGGCCACTTCATCCGAAAAACTGAAAACTTCGTCTCGCTCAAATTGCTCTAGACTTGTATCAAAATAGTAAAAGCCATTTACACCTGAGGTGTACACTTTCCCATTAATAGGCCCTCTGACAAGACCGGAAAGCCCTCTGATTCCATCTTTTTCCCTATAATCCTTTACTCTGGCATTAGGAATGTCCAGCTTACCCGAGGCTGTCTTTGAAAAAATTATTCGGAATAAAAATCCGGCTTGCGTACCAGCCCAAACCTCCCCTTCTTGATTCTCTGCCAGTGAATAAACAGCCCGTGAAACACCAGAAATAGGGCCAATATCCTCGTATAAGTACTCCCCATCACTATCGAGTTCTCTTTTGAATACATGGATGCCAAAATTCCCACTAAGGAAAACGTAGCCCTCGTGCATTTCTGATACCAATACCTTCAATGTCTGAAAATTTTCCGTGCCTTGGATGATGCTTGCTTTTGAACCTTTGATACTATAGATCCCTACTCCCGTACTCAATACGCCATTTGTATCTTGTATTAGGTCAAATACCTGTGTGTTGGGAATCCCTGCAATTTTCTTAATAATACCGTCATCCTTGTCAAGATAGAGTACACTGGTGGAAGTCCCGATATAAAGGGTATTATCAAAAGCAGAAAGGGAAAGGGCATTTCCGATTTCATAGGTATCAGAATCGAATCGGGTAAGGGGGGAGAATACTTCGATTTTAGAAAGGCCACTATTTGTCCCCACCCATAAATTTTCTGTATTGTCCAAATGAAAAGCATAGACACTTTGGTCGGGAATAGAGTTTTTGGTGTTGAATTGTGATTTGACCTTTCCTTCCCGGTCGATGATAAAAAATCCGTTTCCCAAAACACTCAGGGCGTAGGTACTGTCAGGTAGGGCCAAGGCTTTGTACAGGCTTCTGTCTTGTAGCAAATAATCGATTTCAGTCTGGAAAGGATTGAAATTTTCGCCATCATAATGAAAAAGACCGCCTGCAAATGCACCCACTAGAAATTCCCCTGGGTTTCGGTAGGGCAAGAGTACCTGCACCCGATCTGTACCCAGAAATTCACTTTCTGAAATAAATTCAAGTTTTTCCCCATGCTCTTTGAATAATCCCAAATCCATCTGATGGGTATAATAGGTATCATCCAGACTAAACCCATACATAAACTCCGTGTCCGGTTTCCAGATTTTAATGCTACTGGATTGATTTTCTCCACCGGGGGTATACACAAAAATAGCCTCCCTTGCCTGAAAGTAAATCTTTCCTTTGCTTTCACGGATCGACCAGATATCATTGAAAATAAAATCCGCAGGGAATCCATCTAAGAGCGATTGTTCCAAAATCTTCCCGGTCGAATCTGTAGTGACTACCCCAAAATCTCCTAATGAACCATAGTAGAAAGTGCCGTCTGAAGAATTTAAGGTAGATCGGACATTCGTGTTGAACTCCGTAGTGGGAGAGGCAAGCAACTCCCAGTTTTTCCCATCAAATTTCTGTAATCCAGAACTGGTGCCCACAAAGATGTACCCGTCCTTATTCTGATTGACATTCCAGACTTGCTGCCCAGCCATACTCAAATCCCCCACAACATAATTGGTATAGCTGGGTACACCATTGGATGCATTGATTTGGGCCAAGGCAGGAAAGCTCAAAATAATTATAAATATAATGATGAAATAGGACCGAAGTGCGTTTAAATCAAGAGGGAAGATGGTAGATTCTTTCATTTTTAAGGATTTGAATTGGATGGACAAAACCACACTAAGGCTACTACACTAAAATTTTAAAGGTTAAAATTACCCTTTGGACCTCCTAAATTTTCCGAACTGTTTTTGTCTTTTTGAAGCAGATAATCATCATTTCAATCAGTGCCTCAGGACTGCTCGCTTAGAATTTGATTCACTTCAAATTTCAGTGATTCGAAATTTATGGGTTTAGTGAAAAACTCTTTGGCTCCTGAACTCATCGCTCTTTCATAATTCTCACTGTCTCCATAGGCCGAAATCATACTTACCTTGATTTGGGGAAAATCGCTTTTGACCCTCTCCAGCAATTCTAATCCCGTCATACCAGGCATATTGATGTCTGAAAAAATATACATCACCTCAGGAGGTTTTTGACTCCTCAATATCTCAAGGGCTTCCTGACCCGAGAACGCAAATTCCAATTCAATTAAACCATTGCGGACCTCTTTCCTGAATTTCTGTCGAAACAACATTTTAACATCTTTCTCATCATCGACCACTAAAAACTTCATCTTTCTTCTTATTTTGGATAGTTATAAATCATTAAAACCAACTGGGTAATGTGCATTTTGACCCTTGGCACATTGTCCCCTGATAGGATATCCATAATTTAAAAAATTTGATCGTTTAAAATTTCGAATCAGGACGAACGATAGGATATATTGTCCGAAGCATAGGAATTTCTTTCCGAAAAAAAATAGGGCATTGGAAAATTACTTTTACCAAATGCCCTTAACAAGTTAAAACTTCTTTTCGATTTAAAAGCTCAATTTGCCGGTGGCCTTATCTCAAACCCTTGGCCTGTTACAACATTCAACATGTCATACCAATAGCGCATCATTGTAATCTTGCCATTCGAAACAATGCTTGCACTATGGTAGGGGATTACAATCGTTTTCCCTGAAGCCTTGTCAGTAGCGGTATTGATCCCCCAAGCCAATACCCATTCCCCCTCGTTCCATTGGTTGGACACTTTGATGGGCAGATAAAGCTCTTGTGAAAGGACCTGTTTGTATTGATTGGTACTATTCGTGTAAAATTCCTTGTGCTGAGCCACAGTGAGTGAGTCCAACCCTCCTCCTAAGCCATAAATCATGGCATCTGGTGCTAATTGGGCATTCATCCCAGCTACATCCCCGGCCTGAAGTGCTTTGGTATATTTCTCTATCACCTCCAAAGCTTTTGCAGAATTCGGAAATTCAATTGTGACATTTGGATTCTGTGCGTTTGAAATCATAGGCATTAACACCATCATAAATGCTAAAGCCACTATAGTTTTTAAAATTTTCATAAAGAAAGAGGTTAAGTTAAAAGATTTATTATTTAACTAACCTCCTGAATATTAATGATAAATAAAATCAATCAGGGACGAATAAGCGGATTTACTGTCCCAAAGTACCTTAAAAGTTTCCGTAGGAATAAATGGACATATGAATGGAAGGAATAGTAGCCATGACCGGTTCAAAACTGCCTTTGACGAACTCGGTGATTAAGGTCATACTTGTTAGGACTTTTTCAAATTCGTCCTC
>NZ_SLAP01000024.1 GCF_007126775.1 Cecembia sp.
AAAATCAGTGATAATGGAGTGGGTAAATCTTCGGATGAAAAAGCTAAAGGCACCGGTTTTGGTACCCAGTTGGTGGATCTGCTTACCCGTCAGATTGATGGAAAACTGATGCAGGATGTCAGCAATGGCACCATGATTTTGATAAATTTCAAAAGACAGGTAGCAGGTAGTGGTAAGGTATAAGCCTGTAGCGGCTAAGATTTTTTGTTTTTTCCAAAATTCAATCAGGGAACTATGTAATTTATAATGGAAAATATTTTCCGTTATTATGGGCTTACTGGAAAATAATTTCCTTTTTCGTAATAATTTTCGTTTTAATGGAAAATATTTGCTGAACCCAAATTTGATTATGTTGGAAAATATTATCAAAAAATAAACTTTTACTGGAAAATAATTTCCAAATTTATATCAAGCAACTGATTTAATGGAAAATATTTTACCAATACATCTTCAGGAAGTGGTTTTTTCTTCCAGCGAACCAAAGGTAAGCAAACAAATTTCCAAGCTGGAAAAAGCCGGTAAATTGAGGAAAATCGCTCCTCGAATTTACACTCCTAATTTTACAGTAAGCCCGGAAACAATTATTAGAAGAAACCTATTTGCCATACTTGGTAAATTATATCCCGGAGCCTTACTCAGTCACAGGTCGGCATTGGAATTTAAGCCAACATCAGAAGGGCACATTTTTCTTACTTACACTTACACAAAAAAAATTAACCTGCCGGGAATAATCCTTCGGTTTATGGAAGGTCATGCAGCGATTGAGGGGGATAATCGGTTTTCCGGTGAATTGTTTGCTTCTCAAACGGAAAGAGCATTATTGGAAAACTTACAAGTAAGCCGCCAAATAGGACCACTATCAAAAACGCTTACTCTGCCTGAAATAGAAGAAAGATTTGAAGGTATTATCAGGGTAAATGGCGAGGAAGGATTAAATGATCTGAGAGATAAGGCAAAGGAAATAGCTGACAAATTGAATATGAAAAGTGAGTTTGAAAAATTAAATAAACTCATCAGCGCTTTACTTGCTACACATCCATCAAAAATATTATCGTCTCCACTGGCAGTTGCAAGGGCATTTGGCAATCCTTATGACCCGGCAAGATTACCCATATTTGAGAAATTGTTTGTTGCATTAAAGCAACAGGAATTCACTAATCAGCCGGAAAAAAATACAAGTAACGGATCATTCCGAAACTTTGCTTTTTTTGAAGCCTATTTTTCCAATTACATAGAAGGGACAGAGTTTGAAGTGGAGGAAGCAAGGCATATTATAGAAACAGGAACACCAATGCCCACCCGTAATGAAGATTCGCATGATGTGTTGGGAACTTATGAACTTGTGAGCAATAAAACCGAAATGAGTATCACCCCGGCAGATCCCGGGCAAATGCTGGAAATACTTTTGTACCGACATCAAGTTTTATTAAGTGCAAGGACATCCAAAAAACCGGGGCAGTTCAAAGATAAAAACAACAGGGCAGGTGAAACCCATTTTGTCGATCACACCTTGGTAAAAGGCACACTCACAAAGGGGTTTGACTATTATCAGGCATTAACCCATCCCTTTGCCAAAGCCATTTACATCATGTTTTTAGTGAGTGAGGTGCATCCTTTTTTGGACGGAAATGGGCGGATTGCAAGAGTGATGATGAATGCAGAATTAGTAAAACAAGGGCAAACAAAAATTATAATTCCCACAGTTTACCGTGATGATTATGTTGGAGCATTGAGACGGCTTACCCGTCAAAATGACCCTTCTGCATTTATCCGAATGATGGAAAGGGCCTGGGAATTTAGTGCAACGGTATTCGGTGAAGATATGGATGCCATGGAAAAACATTTGGAAGCAAGTAATGCATTTAAAGAACATGATAAAGCCATGTTGAAAATCATATCATCATAAAATAATTCAACCACCTCCTATATGAAATGCTCAATTGATTTTAACCTCAACCTCTTCAAGATAGCTTCAATTATATCTATAGCCCTTTTTTCTTCATGCAATTCAAGGATAAATAAGGCAGAAGAAATACAGGAATTGAATTTAGAAAATGAATTGGCGGCACTGATTAAAGACTTCAAAGGAGAAGCACACCTTTATGCTAAAAATCTCACTACAGGAGAAATTATAAATATAGATGGTGAGCGTACGCATTTGGCCGCAAGTGAAGCCAAATTTTTTATTTTGTTGGATTACGCAGAGAAAGTTTCCAATGGCACACTAGACCCGGCGACTCCAATAAAATTAACGGAAGAAGATAAAACACTTGGTTCCGGTATCCTGAGGTTCGAAATACCAGGAAATGAAGTGTCTCTGTCTTTTCTGGCTTACCTAATGATGTCCATTTCAGACAATACCGCCACCAATATCCTTTTAAGAGAGGTCGGCGGTCCAAAAGCTATAACATCGTTTTTGAATAAAATTGGCATAGATGATACCAAGGTGGATGGAGAAGTATCAAAAGGAGATTGGATAAAAACATCGGCTAAATCTTTGGCCACTGCTGCAGAAGTCTTAGCGGCACCTGAAAAATTTGGATATCCCAAAGAAGCCGTAGAAATTTGTAAAAAAATCATGTCAAAGCATTATGAAGATAATGGATTGGCGAGATTCTTACCTTGGAGTCCTTTTACCGAAGAGGCTAAGTCAATAGCAGATAACCAAAAATATATTCAGATATATGCCGGAATAGAATTGTACGGCAAAGCAGGTTTCACCACTGGATACCGCGGAGATGTGGCCTATTTCATTACCCCGGATAGCGAGTATGTGATTGGTCTGAAATGCACCGATGTCGATGATTCCAAGCCGCTGAATGCTACCAATGAAGGATTTGAGTTTTCGGCCAAATTGGGAAAACTATTTTATGATCATTGGGGAATACCCGCAACCATTTAGCAACCGACCATCAATCAAAAATATTATTGACCATTTAAAAACTCCTCCACCAATAAGTTATCAATGGACTCCATCTGAACGGTCCAACTATCGATATACCACCTGCCTTTTTCATAATGAAGCTGGATACTATTTAAACCCCGAAGATTGGTTGGCACTTCCGGATCTTTCCTTATCTCAAAAGCGCTCCAGACTTGTCCTATATTTCCAAAGTGACGAACTTCTCTTTTGAGTTCTATTTCATATAAATCTTCTCGGGGATTAAGCCCCATGGGAATATACTCTGCCTCAAGGGAATTAAATGCAGCATTCCCCTCATCATCCAGTCTGATAATCACCGCATTTGCTGAATGCAGAAACTTATCCCTTTCAAATTGCCATGGGTCTTCACTTGAGCCTGAAATCACCTCGTAATAGGCATCAATAATGGCGGCTATGGATTCTACATCTTTCCCATACTGATCGTCCAATGTTTGACCAAAAACTGCTAAACAAAGGAATAGTCCTATGAAAGCTAAAACTGTTTTTTTCATATCTTTTTAACTAATTATTGGTAACTAAAGCATTGAACTGAATCGAAGAAAATTGAAATTTTCAGAAGAATCAGTGATCATCTTGGAAATACATATCACTTAAACTCATTAGCCGCAACCTGAATGTATGCTTTAATCTTTTCCACATCCTCGCTTGTTAATCTTCCCTTGAAATTAGGCATTCCTCTACTTGTCAGTGGGCCTTCAAGTACATAAGTTTGAAGATTCTGAATGACATCAGGTCGGGAATAACCCAAATTTGGCAAAATACCACCTTCGGTTGCTCCCGGCATGCCATGGCAGATGGTGCAATAGTTCAGGTATAATTTTAAGCCATGTTGAATTTCCTCAGGTCCGGAAATGGAATAATTTACCCCGGTCAGCAATTTTTTAGGTTCAGGTTCATCAAACACCGGCATACTTGCGTTTCCTCCCAATTTGAAGGTATAAACTTTGCCGGTTGTTTTGGTACTTGAAAACCAAATATCCAACCCGGCATTTCCTCCCCAACCTGCCGCTATGCTGATGTATTGTTCACCGTCTAACTCATAAGTGATCGGTGCGGCAATTACCCCTGTGCCCATGGGAGATTCCCAAATTCTTTCTCCGGTTTTGGCATTATAAGCAATAAATCGCCCATCTGCTGTTCCTTGGAAAACAAGATTTCCTGCCGTGGTCAACACTCCTCCATTTGATGGTGCGATATGTTCCGCTGCCCAAACCTGTTTTTGGGCCACCGGATCCCAGGCAATGAGGCGACCAAAATTCGGATATTCCCTTTCCCCTGGTCCATCTGTAAATCCGGTATTCCAACCATTTCCTTTAGCAAATGCCATGGATTGGCTTGGGTCATTAAATTTGTAATCGGTCTCTTCCAACATGATGAAGCCATAGTTTTGGGCAGGAATATAGACCAAACCTGTCTCAGCACTGAAAGCCATGGGGTGCCAGTTATGGGCTCCGAAAGGGCCTGGGACTGCTTCAAAAGGATTGCCATTATAACTCGCTTCGGGGGTTTCTATGGGTCTTCCCGTTTCATAATCGATATGGGATGCCCAATTGATCGGCACAAATGGTTCCCCTGAGATAAACTCCCCATTGGTTCGGTCAATGACATAGAAAAATCCATTTTTAGGTGCCTGCATGATCACCTTTCTTTGGACACCTTTGATTTCCAGATCAGCTAAAATAAGTTGCTGGGTAGCTGTATAATCCCAATTGTCACCAGGTGTGGTCTGATAGTGCCAGACATATTCTCCGTTGTCGGGATTGAGGGCGACGATGGATGAAAGGTATAAATTATCACCTCCGTCAGGGCTGCGGTGCTTTCTGTTCCATGGTGAGCCGTTACCGGTGCCCACATACATCAGATTCAGTTCAGGATCATAAGCCATGGCATCCCACATGGTTCCACCGCCGCCTGCTTCCCAATAATTGCCTGTCCAGGTTTTGGCAGCCTCTTCCAAGGCTTTGGATTCAAAAGGCAATGCCGGATTGCCGGGAACAGAATAGAATCTCCAAACCTGCTTACCCGTCTCTGCATCATAGGCTGAAATATATCCCCTGACCCCAAATTCTGCACCACCGTTTCCAATGATTACATTTCCTTTGATGACCCGAGGCGCCCCAGTGATGGTATAAGGAACCGATTGGTCCACAGTCAGGGTTTCCCAAATTTTTTCACCAGTTTTGTCATCTATGGCCACTAATCGGCCATCTAATGAGGCAACAAAAACCTTTCCTTGGTAGAGCGCTGCGCCTCTATTGACCACATCACAGCAAGCCTTTTCCGCATATTCCTTGGGGACTTTCGGATCGTATTCCCATAGTTTTTTACCTGTGCGGGCATCCAAGGCATAAAGGATACTCCAAGGCCCGGTTACATACATAATGCCATTGCTGACAAGTGGCGTGGCTTCAACTCCTCTAACAGCATCCATATCAAAATACCAGGCCAATCCCAATTCTTTGACATTTTGATCACTGATTTGATGGAGTTTACTGAAACGGGTTTCAGAATAATTAGAGCCATAAGTCAACCATTCGGTAGCATTATTTGCTGCATTCAACAAGGCTTCTTCAGAAACAAGTTTTTCCTCTTTTGCTGAGGTGCAGGCAAAGGCAATAAAACCAATGACTGTTATAAAAATCCCTTTATTCATGAATACCTGGTTTTTTGGTTATTATCTTATGATTTAATTTTCAATCAAGGATGGCAATTGCCAACGCTTCAATTTTTCGTAGATCCATCTTTTTCATTCCTTTCTATGTCGATAAAAGGACTTCTTATCAAATACCAAAAGGTCTGCTTCTTGGGTTCTTCAAATTCTACTAAACCCAATTTGACCTGCGCTACGGGCTTATACTTATAAGTTCCAAAAATCCTGTCCCAAAGGATAAAGATGTCTGCAAAATTGGAATCCGTATAAAATTGGTCTTGATCGTGGTGAATTTTGTGCTGATTGGGGGTCGTGAAAACCAATCCAAAAGTCCTGTCCAGCCAGGCCGGATAACAGAAATTGGCGTGCTCGGCCACTTGAAAAAGTGTGACCACTAAAAAGTAAAGCCCCACGGTTAGCATATCTAAGCCAAATAAACCTGCTGCTAAAATGGTAGATGAGCCAAACCACAAAAATACCTCAATCGGATGGGCTCTAAAGTACGTGGAAGAATCCATGGTTGTATCGCTGTGATGCACCCGGTGAAATCTCCATACCAGCGGAAAAGTATGGGACATCCGGTGAAACCAATAGACCATCAAGTCAATAAGTGCTACACCCAACACCAATCTAAGCCAAATTGGTGTTTTTATTAGGTAAAAAAGGCCTATTTGGTTTTGATTGAGCCAATCAATCGCAAATACAAATATGCCGGCCCAGAATAAATTGGCGATAAAAAACACCACCTGAAACAAAATGGCTTGCCACAAATGCCCCAGTCTATTCTTGAAATAAAACTGGGTATTTAAGACCTGCTCGAGGGTAAAAAATACCGCAATCAATCCAAAGACGATATAGTTGAGGTCGATGGTGAGGAGGTAATCAATGGTTTGCATGTTTTTTTCTTTATTAAAATTAATGTCTTTTCATTCAGAGTTAGTCTTGATTTTGTATTAGTGGTTTTACCAAAAAATTTGGCAGACGCTTCTACACTCTTAATATGAAAAAATAATTGATTACAAATTGACTGTTTAGGACGAATTGCATGGATTTCTTCCCCAATGAGGGGTTTTATTTTCCGAAAGAGGTTTTGGGAAGAGAAGGGAAATCAATTTGATTTGGGATATTTGTTGTGATTGTTTTTTGGTCAGCCCGGTTTTTTCAAATTCAACCCCGTTAGGGTTGGGAAATTCAGGGGCTGATTACTCTTATTTACCCCACATTGTCATGTCGGGCTAATCAAATTAATTCCCTTCAGGAATTTTCCATTAAAAGCATCCTTAATAAGGATTCGAATTTATTCCACGCCACGGCCAAGCCCTTCAAAAATTTCCCTTAGACAGCATCTAATCGAAAAGGTTCGATTTAATTTCTCTCAGCTGCTGGCAAGCTTTTAAGGAATCAAACTTGGACAAATCAATTCAAAAATCTCTATAATCCCTCAACTACAGAGTAGTTGAAATTGATTAGCCACATATGAAATGTTTGGTCATGAAATCACGTCATACATTTAATCCTATCAACCCTGACAGGGGTTGAATTTTTTAAAAGCAATTTTTCACCTGACAAACCCATATCCCAAAATGGGATTGACCAATGCTGATATGGAAAGATATCTTGGCAGTCAAAGTCGGGTAAGTGAGGTCCTTAACAGAATGAAGACTTTCATTAAGTATGATAAAGTCACTTTACAAGGGTTTGAAGATACCGGCAGAAATTTTATTGGCTTGAATCCAAGTGCCAGAGGCACGAAAGATATAATAACCACCTGTTTCAACAAGTGTAAAATAAGATCGACTTTTCTGCCAGTCCTGTAGGGACGGCCGATTTAATTTCATTCCCTTGAAATCGTTCGTCCCTACGGGACTTTAATTTTATACCATTTTTTTCACGACCACTGGTTAAAAACCTATGGTTATTACATCGCTCGTTCCTACGGAACTACTTAAGTTATCCTACGCTAACCTCTACTTTTCATCCAACAACAAAACCGTATGCAGCATCACATTGGCCCCATTGGCCATTTCTGATGGGGAAGAATATTCTTTGGGATTGTGGCTGATACCATCCTTGCTCGGGATAAAAACCATCCCGATCGGACCCAAGGCTGCCATTTCCTGTGTATCATGTCCAGCGCCACTTTGCATTTTCATATAGGAAATCCCCAAGGATTCAGCTGCTTGGATCATTTTCTCCTGGATTTCCTTATTTGCGAAAGTAGGTGTTGAGGATAGATTGAGGTGCTCAAAAACGATTTGGGTATTGGTTTCTTTTTCAATTTGTTTGGCACGTTCCTCAATATCGGCAAACATCCCCATGATTTTGTCGGTGGAAAGGTCACGCATCTGCAGGCTCATTTCTACTTTTCCGGGTATAATGTTGGGGGCTCCAGATGGCACAGATATCTTCCCAACACTTCCGACTTGGGCACCTTCATAGCTGTTGACCACTTCATTGACTGCCAATACCAATTTGGAAGCTGCAATCAGCGCATCCTGTCTGTCGTTCATAGGGGTGCTTCCAGCGTGGTTGGCCAATCCTATCACGGTGATGTCCCAATCTTCGATCCCCACGATCCCTTCAATGATGGCAACATCAATTCCCCGAGATTCCAGTACCTTGCTTTGCTCGATATGTATCTCTATAAATGCCGCCAAATCCCCCTTCTTCCGAGCTGCACCAGGTAAACGCTCAGGGTCACCCCCGATTCTTTTGGTGCCTTCAGCAATGGTATAACCGCTGGCATTCTTTTGGCTGAGGGCATCCATTTTCAGTCTACCGGCCATGGCCCTGCTGCCCACTAATCCGGCTTCTTCGTTTTGGAAGATGATGACTTCCAAGGGATGATTGGTGATAATGTTGTGTTCATTCAACACTTCGATGATTTCCAGCGCAGTGAAAGAGCCAAGCGTCCCATCATAATTGCCCCCATTAGGAACCATGTCGATATGTGAACCAAAGGCAATGGGTTTTTTGGAGGGATCTTTACCTGCTCTTTTTCCAATGATATTGCCTGCAAAATCGATATGCACTTCCAAACCTGCCTTTCGCATCAGGTCCATAAAGTAAGCCCTGCCTTCAATATCCCCTTGACTATAAGCAACCCGAAAAGGCTCTCCTTGATCATTTATTCCGAATTTGGCAAACTCCTGAATCCGCTGGTCGATACGTTTTTCATTGACGCTGATTGCGTCGGTGGAAAAGCGAACCTGCGCAAAAAGATTAATGGTAAAAAGGATAAAGAAAGATGATAATACAAGTGATTTCATATTTGTTCAATTTCAATTGAAAGCGTTAGGCTTTAAAATTAATATTCGAAATTTTTCAAAGGGCAAGATGCTGGATTTATTTTGATGGTCTTTTCAACAATATCGATTAATATCCAATTTTCTTATAGCTTGATTGTTTTATCAACATTCCTCTAATGACTACAACAAGGAGGATAAGAATTCCGAAGATAATTTTCTTTAACATGGTGCTTAGTGGGTTGGTGGTTTGACATGGTGAGTTTTTACAATACGATTCGGAATCAGGTTTTTCCTGATTTTAGTTGTTCTTCTTCATTTCTTATTCCACTGAAGAATCATCTCGGTAATAAAAAGCGGAATGACCCAGGAAACCCAGATCATGGTCGGCCCTCTTTCGATGAAATTTCCCATTTCCACAAAAACCGGGGTGCTGTTCAGCCATCTGAATAGTACAAAGGCAAAAGTGACCACATAACTTCTGACCATCCATTCCTTGTGCATTTGAATCCGCCCCAAGAGGATAAATCTGAAAGCCAATCCGGTGGTGGAAATCCATGCAAAAGCCAATCCGATCAAGGAGAGTGCCCAGGTCCAATGAACGGCCATACCTGTTGTTAAGGCCATATTAACCGAACTGATGGTTCCAATCAGGATAGCTGTGATGTAGGCCAACCCCATCGACCGGTGTAATTTGATATATCTGTTTCTAAAAGCTGTCCAAAACTGAAAAGGCCCAATAATCAAAGCAATCAGTCCACCTGAAATATGACCGATCAGTGGCCATTTCATGATCCAAAACCTGCCATATACCTCCTCATCAAACCCGTAATAGGGCAGGGCATCATTGATGATAAACTTGCCTGCAAAGATGATCAGGAAAGCCCAAGCCATTAGTACCAGCCAGGATTTGGGCGTATCGGGAACAAGGGTGATGTTTTTTGCCATGGTTTTTAAAATGTGGTTTATGGAGTTTTTTCCAAGGTTATAATTTCGCTTTTGTCAGATACTGGTTTTGTAAATGAGCCATATACCGCAGTTTATGACTTCAATACATTTTTAGGCATTTTTATTTATCATGTTTATGATGATCCGAATTCTTATAATGTTCTCTAATCATATCCCTACCGAAATCTCCGTCAAAATCTCTCCACACAGTATGAATGTGATTGGCTTTATCTTGGACATTGTCAAACTTAATCAAAAAGGATTTCCCTTGAATTCACTAATTCAAAGCCTCACTTAATTTTTTGGTATCCACATACTGCTGAAAAGCAGCTACTTTCCCGTCCTTCAATGTCCAGAAATGGGCCACTTGGGCATTATAACTTTTTCCGTTCTTGGATTTGGCATCATAGCGCAAAGTGGCCAACACTTTATCGTTGAACATCTCGTGCAGCTCGATATCTACCAAATTAAAATATTCATGTTCCTGCATTATTCGGCCAAAAACGCCATTCAAGACAGCTTCAGGCCCTTTGTAAGGGTTACCATCTGCATAGGCATTGCCTTCGGCTTCATTCCAGACTATATTTGGATCCATAGCACCAAGTACTGTAGGAATATCACCTTTAGCAAAAGCTTTATAAAGCCCATCTATGACAGCCCGGTTTTGGGTGGCATTTTTTAAATCATCTTCATGTGTTTTCATAGGATTCTTTCTGGTTTAAATTGTTAATTTGATTGTTAACCTTCCCAAAGTTTGGAACTTTTGGAAAGTTGGTTCTTATGCTTTATGCACTTCCAACTCGATTTCTATCAAGAATTCCGGCAAAGCCAAGCCTTTGACTTCCAACCAGGTTCCTGTAGGAAAATGCTGCGTATAGATGGAATTCCGATATTCAGCATGTTCTAAAAATGCCGGCATATCCGTGGTAAAGACATTCTCTACGACCACATCGTCAAAGGTGCAGCCATAGTGTGCCAATACTTTTTCCAGATCCGAATAGCAGTTTTTCATCTGCTCGAGAAAATCGCCCACTGCAGTTGGCCCCCCTTCATCATCCATGCTGACAGCACCGGAAACTTTGATACTGTTGCCAATCCTAACGGCATGGGAATAGCCGTAGGCTTTTTCGACTTCGGGTCTAAGGCAGAAATAATCGGGTTTTTCTGAATTCATGTTTATTTTTTTAGTTTAAAACTTGCTTACTCTAGGTGGTTTTCGGCTACCCCGCGGAAACTATTTCTTTTTAAATCACAACAGGTTTGGCTTATCATTTGCCAATCCAAAAGTCTGTGGGTTATACATGAAGCTAATTTTTATTTTATTCAACTCGAAATCATCAAGGACGAAACGACACCTTTACTGTCCCAATGCATGGATTTACTTTCCCAATGAAAAAATGATCAATTGGTGGTAACCCTTCTCTTTTCCTCTTGGGAACCTACTTTTCTATCTCTGTTTCCTTTGATCTTGCTATTGCCAAACTTATAAATATAGGTGGCCCTAAATACCCTTTTTTCAAACTTCTCCCTAAGTAATTTGGGCTAAACCTTAAGAAGGAAAAAACCGGGCATTGGCAAAAAAAAATATTCACCCAAATTGCCGCCACCCGATCTTATCAACTAAATTAACTGTGTTTATTCAAAAAGGGTTATTCATTATATTTTAGAACAAATTCATAATTTAGAATCATCTTTTCTAATGGTTTAGGACGAACGATGCCTATGATTGTCCCAAAGAGGGGATTTTTTTACCGAACGTTGTTTTTAACATGCATTTAATTGATTATCAAAGACTTTTTAGCTTATATTTATTAAATGAAGAAATCCTTTCTTTTTTTATTACTTTTTCTCCCTTTCTATCTTCAAGGACAAATGGCAGATCGAAAGGGAGCAATTCAATATGAAAGGGTTTTTATTGATACCGACGATTTTGGAACCGAATACTTGGATAATCTTGAAGCATCCCTCAAGTCCTTTCAAAAGGACAGTTTACGATTCCTAATGATCAATGACCTTGCTTACCATTACCACAGCAGAAACTTGAACAAATCACTGGAAATCATCCATCAAGGATTAGAAGAAGTAAGGAAAGTAAAGCATAAACTTTGGGAAGGAAGAATGCAGGTTACTCAGGGAGCTATCTTGCTAAGAATGGAAGAATTAGATCAAGCAGAGCTGGTACTTCTCAGTGCCAAAGAAAAAATTCCCGAAGAAGAAGCTTGGCTGCTACTGACCAACTTAGGTTATGTCCATGAACGAAGAGGGGATTTGAGCAAGGCCTTTGAATATGCCACCCAAACTTTAAAATTGGGAGAAAAAAATCTGGATAAGAAAGCGATGGCTATGGCCTATTCAGATATGAGCAACCTGTTTTGGAAACAGGGAAAATTTGAAAAGGGGGCCGAATATGGAAAAAATTCTATTGCTCTGTTTGAGGAAAGAGGTTTGTATGACCTGGATTTTGATTTTACCCTGCATGTGTTGGGCAATAATCTGGTAGAGCTTCAACGATATGATGAGGCATTGACCTATTTCAAAAGATCCGCCATGATCGGTGAGAAATATGGGTTTTATAACAATCTCAGCGATACTTATATTGCCCTTACGGCATTATATTCACAAATCGGTGATTTTGAAAATGCTGAAAAATCCGGCCAAGAGGCCCTAAAATATGCAGAATTGTTGCAAAATGATTTTATGGTTGTCCGTTCCTTACTTTCCCTTGGACAAGCGAAAAATTTGGTGCAGGATTATCCATCAGCAGAAACCTACTTACTGAGAAGTTTAAATACTGCCGGAGAATTTTTTGGTGACAGGTTCTATTTGAGTCTGATTTATCAGGAGTTAAGCAAGGCCTATGAGGGACAGAACAATATCATAAAATCATTTGAGGCCTATAAAAAATTCCATGAATTGAATGCACAGGTTTTTAATTCAGAAGCCGATCAAAGAATTGCTCAGTTACAAACTGAATTAGATGTATCGCAAAAAGAAAGCACCATTTCCCTTCAGACGGCAAAATTGAAACAACAAGCCAACATACAGGCTTTTACGCTTCTACTTACCGGCTTAATGGTTTTTTTCTTATTCTTCCTTTACCGGGTATTTGTAAAAAGAAAGAAGTACAGCTTTCTTTTGGAAAAGAAGAACAGGGAAAAAGAATTTTTATTAAAAGAAATACACCATAGGGTAAAAAACAACCTGGAGACCATCTCCAGTCTACTTTCACTACAAACTGCCCAAATTGAGGACCAAGAGCTTCAGGACATCATGATAGAAAGCCAAAATAGGGTCCAAAGCATGGGTATGATCCACCAAAACCTGTATCAGGGGGACAATTTAGCCGCTATTGAAATGAAACAATATTTCTTCAATTTGGGGAGGTATATTATTGATACATTTGACGCCAATAAAAGAGTCACATTCGAATGTGCTATGGAGCCATTTGAACTTGATGTGGACAGGGCAATCCCGATCGGATTGATCGTCAATGAATTGGTTACCAATTCACTCAAATATGCCTTCCCAGGTAACGGAAATGGAAAAATTACCGTCAGTCTTTCCGAGTTCAATTCCCATCTTCATCTGAAAGTAACCGATGATGGAATCGGATTTGATAGGGAATCCGAAAGCAAAGGAACTGGTTTTGGAACACAGCTTGTGAATTTATTGACCAAACAATTGGATGGAAAAATGACTTTGATTACCACAAAAGGAACCCAAATATTTTTTGAGTTTCACTTAGCAAAGGCAGCATGAGCGAAAAAACAAGAATTTTGATAGTAGAGGATGATATGATTATTGCTGCGAATATTTCTCTGCAGCTTTCAAAACTCGGTTATGAGGTCACTGGTATTGAATCACGTGGGGAAGATGCCATCAACCATGCTAAGGAAAACCAGCCGGACATTATACTGATGGATATCAATCTCAAAGGAAAATTGGATGGTACTGAAACTGCCAAATCCATTCAAGAATATTTTGATATTCCTTTGATTTATCTCACAGCCAATGCAGATGAGGCAACCTTTCAAAAAGCAAAAGAAACCCATCCCTATGCTTTTATTTCAAAACCCTTCAATAAACTGAACCTAGAAAGGACAATTGCACTGGTAGTAGAAAAAGTTACAGAAAAGAAGTATAATTCTGCAAACGATAACAGTTTGATAGAAACCCTAGAAGACCGAATATTTATACGAAGCCAAAATAAACTCATTAAGGTAATGCTCGATGAAATATTATACATTGAAGCAGAAAGAAACTATTGTAATATCATTACCACAGACCAAAATTACCTGATTGTCAGTCCTATGAATACCTTTTGTCAAAAATTGTCCAGCAATTACTTTCTCAGGGTTCACAGGTCCTACGTGGTCAATGTCAAAAAATTGGATGCAGTCACTGAATCCCATTTAGAAATCCAAAAGAAGGTTATTCCTATTGGTAAAATTTATAAAGAGGACCTCTTGAAAATTATCATGAAATTTTGATCCGAAAATATGATTTTGACTAGCCACTAAAGATAGCGTATTTATTATACGCTACACCACTGGGAAAGATTAATCAGCCATTTCACTTTACTGAAAGAATTGATATCAATCACCCCCTATATATTTTCTCCAATTGTGCTGCTCTTTAAAACCCAAGATTTCGCGGATTTTTTGGTTGGAATACAGAGCTTCATGCCCTTCCAATGCACGGGTAAGCGGTACGCCAGGAAAAAACCTATCGGCCAATTCCTTTGCGGAAAGCGTGGCAACATTATGATCATTTACGGCATTGAAAACCTGATAACCCAGTCCATCTTTTTTCAAACATAAGTCCACTATCTGACCCAGATCCCTGGCATCGATGTAGTTAAAAAACATTCTTCTCCTGACTTCAGGGTTTTTTAGAAAATATGGGAAAGATTCTGCGTATTCATGGGGCTCAATCACATTCCCAATCCTCAAAGCATAAATATCCACACCCGAACGACGTTGAAAGCTTCTTGCTGTTTTTTCATTCAAAACCTTGGACAAGGCATAGGTGTCCATAGGATTGACGTCATATTCTTCCACTATAGGGAGAAAATCAGGATTGGTTTTCCCATCTGAAAAACATACCCCATAAGTGGTCTCTGAGGATGCAATAATAATTTTCTTAATCCCCACCTTGACTGCTGCTTCTATGACATTATAAGTTCCTAGAGTATTGACACGGAAAGTTTCATTATCAGGGTTGATCAAAATCCTGGGCACTGCTGCAAAATGCACTACCGCATCAAATTTGGGCACTCCAGTACCAGCTTCCAATTCATCAAACCAGGTGTAAGAGGTCATCGCATTGAACATTTGACCGGAGTCTGTAATATCGGCAATCAAACTATTGACCCCCGGTAAATCCAAGGGTTTTAAATCTACATTAAGTACCCGATGACCTTGATCCAACAAATATTGCACTGCATGTTTGCCGGCTTTTCCAGACCCTCCTGTAAATAGTATGCGCATTTTTCTGTCTTTAATTCCCAATAAATTCAAATCCTATACTCAAAGATATTGCATGATACATATTACACTTCATTTTCACAATAAAACACTTTTCCTTTTAAGGGGTTTTTAGCATATGAAAACCTACGCAACTATCGACGAGACTGAATTCCCACTTGTGCGAATTCGATTTACCGGAAATAAAAGTACCGATCAAAATTTCGAAGCTTACTTGGCCCAAACCAAGGCATGTTACCGTTTTGAAAAACGATTGGCAATCATATTTGATGCTTCCAAAGCTACCATTCCCTCTTTTTCCCATCAAAAAAAGCAGGCGCATTGGCTCAAAGAAAACAAAGAGCTTATGCAAAAATATTGCGCAGGAACCGCCTACTTCATTCCCAATGCAGCAATACGTGCCATATTAAAAATGATTTTCTCTTTGCAAAAGCAGCCTGTTCCTTATGAAGTTTTTGAAAAAGAACAGGAAGCAGAAACTTGGGTAAAGCAGGTTTTATCAAATTCCTAATCCGCCAAAAAAGGAGGTATCATAAAAATAATTGTTTTTAACCTAAAAAACCCTTGGCTCTTAATATCCTTCTGAATCTGAACGTACCCTGCCCCAAAATGTCCTATAAACAAAATAACTGTACATAAGCACCAAGGGACCTCCTACTGCTACAAATCCCATCATGATTTTAAGGGTCTTGGTAGAGGCCGCAGCATTGTAAATCGTGATACTATTTGCTTCAACGCCATTGGACCATAATAACCTTGGATAAAGTTCGAAGGCAACAATGACCAGCAGTAAAGCGATGGTAATACTGGTAAAAATAAAGGCCCATCCGTATTTTTCTTTACTTGCAAGTCTGGGAACATTTGCAATACTTAAGAATACAAGTAACGGCACTACAAACAATATTTGATTTTCTCTAAAAACTAACAATAAATGATTCAAGTTCATTAAACCATAAATAGTAGTAATGAGATAAGAAACTATAAAAAATACCATGCCCTTCTTTAAGAAACCTTGTACTCTATTGTAAAGCTGACCCTCTGTCTTCAATAACAAATAAACAGCGCCATGCATCATAAACAGCGCCACACTGCTCACTCCTACCAGAATGGAAAAGGGATTTAGAAATTCAAAAAACCCCTCTCCTATATATTCGTAATTTTCGTCAAGTGGCATACCATTCAAAATATTCCCCAATACCACACCAAGCAAAAAAGCCAGCATAATACTGGATATGGAATAGCTCCAATCCCACATTTTTCTCCACCAGGGCATCTCTTCCATATTTCGGAATTTGATGGAAATACCCCTGAAAATGATAAACATTAAAAAGAGAATAAAAGGGGTATACATCGCTGAAAAGAGCGTTCCATAAAAAACAGGAAATCCTGCAAACAAAGTCCCTCCGCCTATTACCAACCAAACTTCATTGCCATGCCAAGTGGGGTCAATGGCTTTTAAGGCTGTTTGCCTACTACTTTCTCTTCTGAAAAAAATATGCCATGCGCCTGCTCCAAAATCAAACCCATCTAAAATAGCATATCCTGAAAATAATGCACCAACAACCAAAAACCACCAAGTGGGATAATCTATTCCAAATAAAGTCTCCATCCTTACTTATTGTTTTGAAATTACATCAGCAATATCTCTATTTAAACCCCCTTCACCCGAATCAATATCCGCTGATGGACCCTTTTGAATGGCCTTATTCATAAGGTAGATAAATAGGATAAAAAGAATCCCATAAACAAAGATGAATAAAAACAAAGAGAATAATACCTGATTGGCATGTACGCTTTTGGACAGAGCATCAGAGGTTCTTAATAAACCGTATACCACCCAGGGCTGCCTTCCCATTTCCGCCGCAAACCATCCAAATTGGTTGGCCAATTGGGGAAGAATTGCGGTCAATACAAATGTCCACAACAGCCATTTATGGTCAAATAAAGTTCCTCTCCACCAATGCCATAATGCAAATAAACTCAAGGCAATCAAAAACATTCCTATGGCCACCATGAAGTGGTAAAATTGGAAAACGGCATTGACCTGAGAAGGGCGGTCTTCTACTGGAAAAGCATTAAGGCCTGTTATGGGAGCCTCAAAATCCTGATGCAACATGAATGACAATCCACCGGGAAGTTTTAAACCTGTTACCACCTGGCTTTCTTTATCTACCCAGCCCAGCAAATACAGATTGGCAGGTCCTTCAGCATCAAAGTGCCCTTCCAAAGCAGCTAACTTTGCAGGCTGATTTACCGCTACGCCCTCGGCGGAATTATGACCGGTAAACAATTGCATCAGGGATGCTATAACTGCAACTACCAAGGTAATCTTGAAGGCTTTCTTGGACATCACCACAAAACGGCCTTTCAGGATATAATAAGCATGCACGCTCAATATAAAAAAAGCTCCTGCCAGAAATGCTCCGATCCATACATGCGTCAACCTGTCAACAGAGGAGGGATTAAAAACCATGGCCCAAAAATCAACAATTTCTGCTCTGGCCTGCATGCCCTCTCCCACAATATGGTACCCGGCAGGTGTTTGCTGCCAGGAGTTGGCCACTACTATCCAAACTGCTGAAAACATAGAACCCAAAAACACTGCCCATGTTGCCAAGAGGTGTACCCAAGGTTTGACTCGGTTCCAGCCAAAAAGTAAAATACCCAAAGCGCTACTTTCCAACGCAAATGCAAAAATACCTTCTGCCGCCAATGCACTGCCAAAGATATCTCCCACATAACGGGAATAAGTGGCCCAATTGGTCCCAAACTCAAATTCCATCACAATGCCCGTCGCCACGCCTATGCCGAAAGTGATCGCAAATATCTTCGTCCAAAACTTGGCGAGGATCTCATACTCTTTCTTTTTTGTACGGATATATTGGGTTTCGAAAACTACCATTAACAAACCTAGCCCAATACTCAATGGCGGAAATATATAATGGAAAGCTACAGTAAATGCAAACTGAATACGCGATAAAATCTCTACATCCATGGTGTCTTTTTGGTCTTAGATCCCTTCTTTACCGAATTTTGATTTATTCAGTAAAACGCTTCAAATGTAGGCCAATTTCAACTGGAACTTAGAGACTCAACTCACATTGTGCCTTTAGTAAAAAATCATTGATAAATTCCAATAACTTATAATTTAATGAAAAATTTTAACTTGCATTGCAGTTAGGCACCTATTGAATCCTTCTCTTCTTTGCTCAATATTTCATTTATGTTTTTACCTAGCCATACTCCTTCAAACTTATAAGGTACAAAACGGGCAAACATTTCTTCTTTGTACCAATTGAGTTTTTTGGTAAGCAAAATAACCTCTTTATGCCTCTTGTTTTTATAGGCGTAATCCAGCATTTCAGCCTGCGTGCTCCAAAAACTTAATGTGGCCTGCTGAATCAATGGCCACTCGCCTACACCAATGGATAATTCCAATCCATCGTAGCTTTCCAAGCTTCGGCTTACCTTTCCAACCTTACTCCAAAAAGACCATAGTTTATTAAAATGTATGCGCGCCCTAGTCAGTACAACCACCGGCTTATTGGGTTCCATTGTACTGCTTTTAATAAATGGCTGTACCCCATCCCAAGAGCCATGAGATTCTGCAGCATTGAGATACGCAGTAAAGTTTTCAATACTCCTTTTTTGATAAACTTCATAAAGGGGATTTTCCTTAAACAAACCACGAGCATATTCTTCAGACTCCCAAACACAAAAAAGAACATAAGTGCCAAAATTGGGTATGGAACTGAACCCATTCTTTCCACCAGAGCCTAATAGTTTGTAAAAAGCTAGGCCAGGGACATCTTTTAAACTATTGTAACCCTTCTTCATCTGCTTAAATGCCCACCACTTATCCGAAAAGCCTTTAACCTTAAAAAAACTGCAAGTAGTAATCTGATTCATAAATAAAGTAAGATTAATTAAAATGTTTTATTTGACACAGGTTAAAATTAAAATTTAAGGATTTATATGCTCAATTAGGCACTTCTTTATTCTATTAAAATCCTCGCAAATTCCTAAATCGCCTCTATTATCCATTTGCTTTAGGACTTTATTTCAGCAATTGACTCCTTTGCGATTCCATTCTAATGAATAACCTTAAAAACACCCAATGAGCCCTTTATGTTCAATCTAGGTTATAAGGATTACAATATATACCCGAAAGAAAAAAGGATTTGGTAACATATAGAGGCAGGCTGTAGTTGCAAAAATTCTTGCAGTTTAATTATCGGTATTGGGAATCTTATATCCTCCAGTTGTTATGGCCAAACTGCTCTCTATTTCTTCAGGAAAAAAATGAAATTACTGAACAGTTTTTAAGAAATCTGATCTTTCTTTTTTGATAAAAGGTTCCGAAGAGCATAATTTTTCTTGTAAATTAAAAATCAATAATTCGATCTAATTATGCACAGAACCTTACTCAATCTTATTTTCACAGCAATTCTTATTTTTTCGTTTTACAGATCTCCTGTTTTGGCACAATCCAATCAGAATGATTTGGCTTCAGAAGTGGCCAAGGGGCTCAAGCTTAGGGGAATAGGCCCTGCAGTAATGGGCGGAAGAATTGCCGACATCGCGGTAAATCCCCTCCATAGCAGTACCTGGTATGTTGCAGTGGGCTCCGGAGGCTTATGGAAAACTACCAACAGTGGGACTACATGGACGCCTGTATTTGATGCGCAACCCTCTTATTCCATAGGCACCGTAGCCTTGGATCCCAACAACCCTGAAATAGTGTGGGTAGGCACAGGTGAAAATGTGAGTGGACGCCATGTAGGTTGGGGAGATGGAGTGTACAAAAGCAAGGATGGCGGTGCCACCTGGCAACAGATGGGCCTAAAAAACTCCGAGCATATAGGGAGAATACTGATCGACCCCAGAAACTCTAATGTGGTCTATGTGGCTGCTGAAGGTCCATTATGGTCATCAGGAGGCCAACGCGGCTTATACAAAACCAAGGATGGGGGTAAAAGCTGGGATTTGGTACTGGAAATAGATGAAGATACTGGGATAACAGACGCAGAATTTGATCCTTCAAACCCCGATGTCATTTATGCAGCTGCCTACCAAAGAAGAAGAAAAACCTGGGCTTTTCTTGCCGGTGGACCAAATTCCGGGATTTTTAAATCTTCGGATGGCGGAGAGACTTGGAGAAAGATAAGTAATGGTTTGCCTCAAAGTGATATGGGTAAAATAGGTTTGGCAGTGACTCCCGCTGATCCACAACTGGTATATGCCACCATAGAATCCGACAATGCCAATAAAGGCTTTTACAGATCCACAGACAAGGGGGAAAGCTGGGAGAAACGCAACAGTTATATTTCAGGAGGAACAGGTCCACACTACTACCAGGAAATAGAAGCTTCCCCCAGCAATCCTGACCTGGTTTACCAAATGGATGTATTCATACATGTCACCCGGGATGGGGGAAAGACCTTCGATTATGGGGAAACCGGCAGGGGAAAACACAGCGATAACCATGCCTTATGGATTGATCCGAGCAATGGTCAGCATTTGATTGTAGGGACAGACGGGGGCTTGTATGAATCTTTTGATGAGGGGGCTACTTGGAGGCTTTTCCCAAACCTGCCGGTTTCACAGTTTTACAAATTGGGACTGGATAATACAGAACCATTCTACAACATAGTGGTGGGTGCACAGGATCTTGGAACATTGCTGGGTCCAAGCAGAACCACCAATATAGAAGGGGTGCGCAATCAGGACTGGTATGTTCCTCTAGGCGCAGATGGCTATGATGCAGCCTTTGATCCAGAAGACCCAAATACCGTGTATATGGAAATTCAACAGGGGCTTTTACACCGACACAACAGAACCACGGGCGAAGTGTTAAATATTCAGCCACAACCTGCACCTGGTGATCCAGCAGAACGATGGAACTGGGATAGCCCCTTACAAATTAGTGCTCATGACCATAAAACCCTTTATTTTGGGTCCCAAAGGGTTTGGAAAAGTACTGACCGCGGAAATTCCTGGACAGCGATCAGTGGTGACCTGACGACAAATACCAGCCGGTATGAGTTGGAAATGATAGATCGCATACCCAGTATTGACGCCTTGTATGACAATGGGGCCATGTCAAAATTTGCAACATTGACCAGCATTTCCGAATCAGCTTTGCAGGCAGGCTTGCTTTACACCGGTTCAGATGATGGACTGATCTATGTAAGCGAAGACGATGGACAGAATTGGCGGAAGGCCGGAAGCCTTCCCAAGGTTCCGGAATTAACATTTATCAACCATGTACATGCTTCTCCACATGATGTCAATACCGTATTTGCCGTAGCAGATGGACACCAAATGGGGGATTATTCCACTCATATTTTTATAAGTACGGACATAGGGAAAACCTGGCGTTCCATTGCTGGAGACTTACCTGAGAAAACCATCGTATGGGTAATCAAGCAAGACCACATAGATGAAAATTTACTGTTCATCGGGACAGAATATGGGATGTACTTTTCGGTAAATAAAGGTACAAATTGGGTCAAGCTGCATGCAGGTGTACCCACTATTCCTTTCCGCGATATTGAATTACATGCCAGAGACAATGATTTAGTAGGCGCTAGTTTTGGACGTGGAGTTTATATCTTGGATGATTACTCTCCCTTAAGGGAAATCAATAAATTGGCTCAAACCAATTCCAATAAAGTGCTACCCGTAAGGGATGCTTGGTGGTATGTTCCCAGTGTGCCTTTTCAGGCAAAAGGGATGCCCTCCCAAGGATCAGACAGTTTTGTCAGTGACAACCCACCTTTCGGTGCAGTATTCACCTATTACATCAAGGAATTACCCAAAACAGAAAAAGCGCAGCGAAAGGAAAAAGAAAAAAACCTGAATGCCCAAAAAAGTAATATCCCCTCTCCGGGCTGGGATCAGTTGAGAAGAGAGGCAATAGAAGAGGAACCCAAGGTAATGCTTTTGGTCAGAGATGACAAAGGAGAACCTATCCGGTGGATAGATGGAATCTCCCAAACGGGCCTGCACCGGGCAAGTTGGGATTTGAGATTAGCTCCACCCAACCCTATCAATCTAACCGTACCGGATTTCCAACCTCCATGGGCAAGTGATCCGGAAGGACCATTGGTCGCACCAGGAAAATACAGTGTAAGTCTTTATGTGATGGATAACGGGGCTTTGGAACCGCAAGGAGAAGCACAAGAATTCACTTTAAAGCCAGTACATCCAAGAGAAATCAATTACGAGGAGATGGCGGGATTCAAAAAGCAAACCAGTGAACTTTCCAGAAGGACATCAAGTGCTGCACGGCAATTGGGAGAGGCTGGAAATAAGCTTCGCTACATCAAAGCAGCATTGACCAAGACCCCGAATGCTTCCGAGGAACTTTTTGGCCAATGGACAGAACTCAATACCAAGCTATTCGAACTGCGAACCGTATTAACGGGGGACATGGTACTTCAAAGTAAAGATGAATCTACCATACCATCCATTATGAACAGGGTAGGGGGTGTAATTTATGGGCATTGGGATACCACTGAATCGCCTACAGCCACACAGAAGCGCAATATTGAAATCGCACAAACTGAGTTTGAGCAATACCTGCAGGAGGCTTCCTTCTTTTTCAATAAATTGGCTGAGTTCGAGCTCAAATTAGAAGAGGTAGGCGCACCTTATACGCCAAATAGGAAGATGGATTGAAGCAACAAGAGAAAAGAATGAAGTGATAGCTAATCTTACTTGATTAACTGTCACTTTTTTAGGTTTTCCCACCACTTGTTTGTTGGGCTAAGACCGGGTATAATCCTTTCCCCCATAATAGGGGTCACCATTTTGATGTCATTTTCTGCAGCCAGTTCAGCTACCATTTGGATAGATTCATCCCATGGGTGTAAGGCCAAATCAAAGACCCCCCAATGTATGGGAAACATGAGTTGGGTATCTATATCCTGACATAACTGAATGACCTCATCAGGGAATAGGTGGGTCAAAGGCCATCCCTTGTTCCAGCCATCTATTTCCACAAAAGCCAGGTCGAAGGGACCATATTCATCTCCTATATCTTTTAGATGTGAACCATAACCTGTATCACCGCTTATAAATAGATTTTTCTCATCCCCTTTAATTACAAAAGAAGCCCAAAGGGTTTTATTTCTATCATTAAAACTCCTACTTGTATAGTGTATCCCCGGAAGAGCAGTTATTTGCAAAGAACCAACAGTCTTGGCTTCATGCCAACCCAACTCGCTGATGTTGTTTTTCTGAATACCCCAGCTTTCCAATCTTGCACCTACACCAAGAGGCACGAGAAATTCTGTGTTTCTAGATGCTAGGAATCTCATGGTAGAAGCCTCCAAATGATCATAATGATCGTGGGTGATGACTACTAAATCAATCTCGGGCAGTTCCTCTCGTTTGATGGGAGACACGTCAAACCTTCTGAGTATAAACGGGAGGGGACCACCATTTTCAAAAACCGGATCGAATAGGATTCGTTTCCCGTCAAGTTCAAGAATAAAGGAAGAATGCCCAATCCACAAGGCTGCAAAATCTGAAGGCGTTTCTGAAAAATCAGATTTGGTTATCATCTGTTTGGGCAATGGAAATTCCGGCGCATTGGGTGAAGTTTTAAAGAAGCGCAAAGGCCCTGGGTCTCCCCCTGTGGTTTGTTCCGGAAAATAGGGCAATGGCTCCGGACTTATAAACGCATCGTCTTCTGCATCATAATATGCCAATCCGGAGAATCTTGCCTTGCGGTCTTCAAGAGAATCCAAACTGCCCATCTGTCGGCTGACATAATATGCCAAACTCCCTGTTATTACCAGAAGTATGGCCAAGGTCCATAATACTATTCGAACTACTTTCTTTATCATTATAAATTGCTTCTACGGATTTAATCAAATAAGGTCCACATCCTTTACCTGTATCTCAA
>NZ_SLAP01000007.1 GCF_007126775.1 Cecembia sp.
ACAACCAAATTGAATTGATAAATATAAGGTCGTCGAGGCAAAAACCAAAATAACTTTTTTGAACCACAAAAGTTAACAAAGCCTACAAAAGTTTTCCCGATACGTCCTGCAAAATCCTAACCATCTGCTATTGGAGTATGTGCTTAATCTTTTGTTTCTATACCCTATTTTCGGGACTGGTTGTGGTTCAAAATTTTTTCTCAATCCGGCAATGCAAAAGCCACATAAGCATCTCCGGACTTGGTGCCTTTTCCGCCACCACAGGCGATGACCAAATACTGTTTTCCTTTTACTTCATATACTGCAGGGGTAGCATGTCCTGCTGCCGGCAATTTGGCTTCCCAAAGGACTTTTCCATTGTCTTTGTCAAAAGCCCTGATTTTCTCATCCTTGGTAGCAGCTATAAAAACCAAGCCACCAGCTGTAGTTACCGGGCCGCCATAGTTTTCCGTGCCTGTAGGATCAAAGCCTTTTTCGGTCAATTCATCAAATTCTCCCAAAACAGATTGCCATTTGATTTTCCCAGTATTCATGTCAATGGCAGTCAGCGTTCCCCAAGGTGGCTGGATTCCGGGATAGCCATCTTCTGTCAGTAAACGGGAATAGCCCTGCATATAAAATTGCGGCGTCAACATTTCTTTTCCACCTTCCAGTTCTTTCTTTTGCCCTGGATTTTCTTTTTCCTCTCCAAAAAGGTAGGCTATCATGGCTTTTCGTTCATCTTCTCCAATATGGGAGAAGGCAGGCATGGCCCCTTTTCCATTTTTGATCAGGTTATCTAAGTTTTTTTCATCGTATTTTTTCTCCAGATCTTGCAAGGATGGAAAGGCAGGAGGATTCCCCTTTCGGTCCATGCCGTGGCAGTTGGCGCAATAGTTGGCATAGACGCCCTGTCCTAGACTGGTAGATTTGGGATTGGCCCCCATGCGGATGACCCAAGGGATTTCATTGGCATTGATATACAATGTCTGTGTAAATGGATCAAAAGATGAACCTCCCCATTCGGCCCCTCCATCCATTCCGGGGAATAGTACAATCCCATGTTCGTGGCTGGGCGGCAGCCACATGTCCCCAAACTTCACATTGTCAAGTTTGCCCCGAATATCAGCCTCCCATTCTGGAGTGAGGCGGAGAATTTCATCTTCGGTGTAAACCATGCGCATAAAGGGTTCCGGTAAGGTAGGATGTGGCTGGGTAGGCCAACTCTTTTCTCCAGGAAGGGTAGATTGAGGAACGGCCTTTTCTTCAATTGGCCAGATAGGTTCGCCAGTGATCCTGTCAAATACAAAAACATACCCTTGTTTGGAAGTCTGAGCCACAGCATCTATCCATTTTCCATCCTTTTTGATACGAATAAGATTTGGGTTAGCAGGGAAATCCCTGTCCCACATATCATGATGTACGCCTTGAAAGTGCCATATACGTTCACCGGTATTGGCGTCTATTGCTATCAGGGAGTTGGAAAATAAATTGGCCCCATGTCTGAATCCTCCCCAAAAGTCATAGGTAGCAGACCCTGTCGGCACATAGACAATCCCTCTATTCTCATCCAAGCTCATTCCTGCCCAGTTATTCGCCCCTCCTATGAACTCAAGGTAATCAGGGTCCCAGGTATCGTATCCAAATTGTCCTTCCTGGGGAATGGTGTGGAAAATCCACTCCCGTTTCCCAGTTCGGACATTATAGGCCCTGATATGGCCTGGAGCAGCATCTAATCCTTCAGACAGCCGCATGCCTATGATGATTTTATCCTGATAAATCACTCCGGGACTGTTACTGACCAGCAGAAAGTCTTCCATATCGGTATCCAATTCTTTCTTCAGATCCACCATGCCATTTTCACCAAAAGTTTCAATGGGTCTGCCTGTGGTAGCATCCAGTGCGATAAGGAAATTGGATGCGCTTGAAAAAATGCGTTTGTCCTCTCCTTCCTCCCAATAGCTAATTCCTCGGTTCAAGCCTGCCCAAGAATTTTCTCCCCCCAATACCTGAAAGGGGTTGAAACGCCAAATGGGTTTTCCGGTATCCGCTCTCAAAGCGAAGACATTCAGTTGTGGACTGACTCCATAGAGGATATCATCCACCACAATGGGTTGTGTCTGAATTTGGCTTCTGTCCGTGGCATCCCCTGTTTGATATGTCCATGCCACTTCCAGGTTTTTCACATTTTCTTTAGTAATCTGGCTGAGTGAGGAATACCTGGCAGCATCATTCGTTCCGCCAAAATGACTCCATTTTGAATAATCAGGTAGTGAATACTCTTCAGAAGGAGAACATGCAAGAAACAGGAAGCATACTGCAAGGCTGAATAGGCGATATAGGTTCATGGTTTATTGTTTTAATACTTTCCAGAAATCCTCCATCAGGGCGTCTTTGTCTATTTTTGAATAAATCCTCACAGTAAAGGATTTGTTTTCGGGGGGACTGTTGACTGATAATATTTCTGAATGTTGTGGTAAAAGGTAAGCCTGCACCAAGGCCAAGTCCCACATGACCCGGGTTTTGTCCTGGGGATTTTGCTCCCTCCATCGATCGGCCAGAATTTTTTCAATGGGGACATTGTCGTCAGTCCTTTCATAAGTTTCTTCCCTGTCATATTTTAATGGAAGGGCTGTTTCCAAGGGCATAACGGTAAAGTCAAAATCAGCTAGATCCAACAAGTAATCAAATGCGTTCAGGTCATTGCGGATATTGAATTCATTTTTGCTCCAGGCTCTGTTCTGCTGATTGTACCTTGCACCCAAAGCATAAACTCTGATTTTAGGGAGGATTTCAGGAGCTAAAATGATAGCAGAAGCAATATTGGTCAATGCGCCTAAAGTGAGTATATCCAGCTTTTCTCCATCTGGAAGCGCCTCGGCGATTTTTATAATTTCCCGAGCTGCTGGTGAATCTCGGGGTTCTGTCCCACCCCATGCCCGGCCAATCTGCCTGTCTGCTCCTTTGGGGTGTGGAATATGGGTTAGTCCCATAGTTTTCAGGATCAGCTCATTGAGTCTTTGTGAGTCTTCTAAGGTATTGAGCCCTTTGGTTTCGTAAGCATTCCATTTTTCGAAAACCAAAAGATCCGGATTATTGAAATGGGCTGAGCTCAAGCCTACTACTTCCACTGATGGCTCTTTCAACAAACGTACTATGGCATAGAGGTCATCCATTTCATTACCCGTGTCTGAGTCTAGCCAGACTTTTTGTTTTTGGGCAAGGCTTGGAAAAGCAGCAAAAAGCAATACTGCCAAAATTATGCTTCCAATAAATCCCGTCTTTATTTTCATAATTCTATTTATTTCTGTCACGTTGTTATTCATTTTACCATAGACTATCTTATAATCTATTTTTACCTATTTCGACTATATATATACTATATTTCAATCCAATATCCATCATATTTCAACATTATTTCTACCATATATCAATTAAATACTTTCAAGAATCAACACACTCATTTCATACTGCCAGGGGCTTACCATTTCCATCCAGCCTGACCAATCAATTATTCCTTTTTCCTGATATTCCCCAGTAAATGGATTCATCCAGGTTACTTTTACTCTGCCACTTTCGGGCTTGGGCAGGATTACATTTGTCCTTTCTGTTTCTTTTGGGATCAACATCAAATAATTCCCTTTGTCGTCGTACATTCCAAATCCATTCGTAGCCAGATTATCATTTCCTCCTTTGTCATTGGTGGTTAGTTTTGGTACTGAAGGCTTGAAATCATTGAACTTGAATTTTTCGAAAAGATCGACCATATGTTTGTAATAATCATAGCGTGGCGGATTAAAATCATGTTTTTCATCCATAGCATCCCAGATCACAATGTTCCATGCTGCATCCTGCCAATAATAGGAACCATAAACTCCTGCAAAAACACATTCATAAGTTCTTTCCAAGCAGGTTTCCGCATTGGTGTAATTGCCTAAAAAGGATATATAAGGGCCTTCTTCATAGCCGCCATGTTCTATATTGACCACTGGTTTGGTATGAAATTGTCTTCCCTGAAGCATGAGTGAATACAGGTTTGGCCTCCAGCTTTGAATGGACACAAAGTCTACCTTGTCTTCATGCCGGGAATTGTATTCGTAATCATGGACAGTCAATAAGCGTTTAAATGCATCTCTAGCCCTTACCCTGCTGATGCGCTCGTGCAGGTAGGGAATATCACATCTGCCATAGTCAAGGGCTTCTTTTGAGATGTCCCAGATGACATTGCTAAAAGCTTGGTATCTATCAATGATATAATCAAAGTACATGTTGTCAGCTTTGCTGTACATCTCCGGCCAGTTTACTTTTTTGTTCCAGACATAGATCATTAGGTGGGCATCCAGACCACGCGCTTGCATTTCCAAAAAGACCCTGTCCAAATGCTGGAAAAGTTTGAGGTTAAGCCGGTCAAAATTCGGATTTTCATTTCCACCTTCAAAAATTCCATAATCCGGTTTTCCGAAGAAATATTCTTCAGGAACATCCTTTGCCACTCCCCAACCCACGTCATAAGCAAAGACATTCATGACCACATGGTTGAATCCATGGTTTTGGACATCATTCAGGATTTTACCTGTTCTAGACATTCCTTCAGGATTCTTATAATCCAAAGCGTACAGCCAATCGAGTTCGTACGCCAACAAAAAATGAGGGCTGCCATCTTCATAGACAAATGTCTGGGGATTCTCGGAATCTATATTTACAGCACCTTTTTGATTGGGTCTGGTATTGGGTCTGATCTTGATGCTGCCTTTCAGTCCTGATAGTTCGGGTCTGGAGGAATAGGTTTCAAAGGTCCAATTGCCTGTTTGAGACGCAGAAAAGCGGGATACCCATTCATTGTTGCCATTGAAAAAACCTGGGACATCCATACGCTGTCCATCTGGACCTGAGTATATAGCTCCAAATTCCACATCAAATGGGTTTTCATTTAGATCTACTCTACTTTTAAAGATGATATCATGAACCTGCCATTGCTCAGCCGTATAGATATTTCCTTCTTTATGTGCTTTTTGTATAATTTGAGCATGTGTAGGGATGGCCAGGATAATACCAATAAAAAAAAGAAAGATTTTGAAATGGGTCATTGGCTTTAAATTGGGTCAACCTAAAACTAATAAAAACCAATCTAATTTTCTTTACTCCCATTTTTGTATTTGGAAAAAATCTTGTGAATGGCAAAAATACCCAAACCCAAACCAGTCCAAATGAAGGTGTCCCAAATCTCTTCTGCCTGGCTTCCTGATAATAGCCAAATGGTGGCTACTATGCCCGCTATGGCAAAATAATTACCAGAGGGTATTTTGAAGTGATTGCCCTCAGGTTGGGTTTTTCGGAGTTTGATTAAAGCAGCAGAAACCATTCCATATAAAATCAAGCGGGAAATTACGGATACGGCCAAAGAACTCATAAAACCCCATACAATCGCTACGAAAGCCACCAAAGAAGCAAAAAAGGCGATGGATACGAAAGGCGTTGCAAAGCGCGGGTGTATTTTCCCAAAGAATTTGGGTAGTTGATCCTCCAAACTCAAAGCAAAAGGCAATCTTGAACCGCTTAAAATCTGCACATTTAAAGTGCCCATTATAGAAATGACAGCACCAATGGTGATGAACATGCCTCCATACCAACCCATAAATCCGGTAGCAGCATCGGCCAGTGGCTTGTCAGAGTTGGCCAAATCCGGTAAAGTTCCAATCGAAACCACCTGGATCATGATATAAAAACCGGCAATGATGGCAGCTGCTGTAATCAATCCAAAGGGTAGATTTTTCCTGGGATTGACAATCTCACCGCTATTGACCAATCCCGCTTCGAAGCCCCCAAAGGCAAAAATCAGCAAAAGAGCAGAAGCTGAGAAATCTTCCCAACTCGGCATTGGTCCGGGCTCAATCAGATCATAATCTATAAAAAAAAGACCTACCACAATAAATACTGCCAAAGGGAAAAGTTTGGCAACGGTAAGTATATTGCTGATTCTGGCGGTGTTTTTTACCCCTATCCAATTGATATAAGTGATCAGGCCTGTAATAAAAAGGATCATGCCTATCCTAATTTCAGGTTGGTTAAAAACATCCGAAAAGAAAGATAGATACAACACCATAAGGTTGATCAGAGTGGCATAGCTAAAAAGTCGGGTCAGCATCAGTAGCCAGCCAATCACAAATGCAGGGATGGGCCCAAAAGCCTCCAATACATATAAGTAGGGGCCCCCTGTTTTTTCAAATCTGGAACTGACCTCTGCAAAAACCAAAATCAGGACCATCATGACCAAAGCACAGACCAAAAAAGCCAAAATGGAATAAATACCTGATAAAGCAAAAACCTTAGCGGGCAGGGCAAAAATTCCGGCGCCTATCACAGAATTGATGATTAAAAATACAAGATCCCATTTCTGGATGCCACGCTTAAGCATAAGTCAAATTTCAGTTTCACTAAATTTATTTTAACCCATAAGTTATTTATTCTGGATGAAAACAAAAGGAGATATTGATTAAAGGGTCAAAATAATGGAAGTTTCTTAAAACTGATTTATGTGTGCTTTCATTTAAAAAGCTAAAAAAACTTGTTTTATTGTTTCTTTTATTAATTTAAAGTGTTGAAAATATGCTGATTATGAAAAATAAGCTGCAGATCATATTATTTAGTTTGCCTTTTTTTATGTTTTCTTGTTTTCAGGAAGATCCTCTTTCTGATCCAAACGAAGAGGTCTTAGAAAAACTGATAATAGATGACGGAGGGAGCACTGGTTTAGAGATTTCAAATAATGGAAACTTAGTGATTTTCAATTTTGAACACTTTTCTGTTCTGGATTCCAAAGGAGCATTTTTATTTCAAACTACGCCAGAAAAACATGGAATCAACACGCTTGTCATTGCTAATGATTTGATTTTTGTTGCTGGAAAATCCAAAGAAAGTTCAGGAGGTAAACCTGGGATATCTGCCTACGACAGCAATGGTAATCCGCTCTGGGAAATTGAATTAGAGGTTCCTGAGGAAGAAGTGGTAGAGACTATGTCCTTAAAGTGGTTCAATTCGAGACTTCTACTTTTCTTGGTAAGCGGGTCTGAGCAAAGTATTCCTCCTTTTCACAAGAGTATACCTTTTTTTGAAATCAGTCTCACTGGAGAATTGATGACCAGCAATTTAGGTCAATTGGCTACTGATGTGGATTATTTTGCCAACCATATTCTGATACTATCTGATAATAAGATGCTTATCCAAGGTTCCAGAAAAATCAGAGAAGGGATTGCGAATGAGGGTGTTTTGGTTTATTTGATTGAAGAAGGACAATTAAAATGGGGGAAGGAATTTGGAAATCAAGGATTCCAGGCTATTAACAAGATTAAAGAAAATGGTTTAGGAGGGTTCTGGGTTGTAGGTACCAGGCAGACTATAGCCTGGGCAATTGAAATTGACAGTCAGGGCAATAAAGTTTCTGAGATTAACCACCAAACTTATGAGTCCGGAAAAAATTGGTTTTATGATTTAGAATTCACAAAAGAGGGAATTTTATTTGCTGGTTTTACCAATAAGGGTGACGGGGATCTGGATGAGGCTTTAATAGCTTTATTTAATAGAGGGGGTGATCTTATCAAAGAGGAGGCAATATCACAAAATTCCCATAATAGTAGGGTTTACGCGGTAAGAAAAAGGGGAAACGATGAAATAGTATTTGCAGGATGGCAGTTAAATCAAAATTCGAACAGATTTGATTCTTGGATTTTTTCTAAATTTCTAGAGGATTTAAATTAATTAAAGAAAATCCACATCTACACTGAAGGGATATTTCATCAAGTATTGCAGCGCTTCTTCAATTTTAAGGTCTTCAAATAGTACTTTATAGAGGTTTTCTGTAATGGGTGCACGCATTCCTGTTCCTTCCACAAATGCTTTCATCAGGCGTACAGTATTGATTCCCTCTGCCACCTCTTCCATATTGGCTTGTATTTCTTCGAGTTTTTCACCCTTGGCTAAGCGGTAACCCACAGTAAAGTTTCTGGATAGGGTAGAGT
>NZ_SLAP01000074.1 GCF_007126775.1 Cecembia sp.
CTAAATAAATTATCATTATGATTATATTTATATTTTTTTAGCTTTTACCCATTTAATCATTCTACTTGTTTTAAGATTTTTTATTTCTTATAATACTGTTTATCAGCTGTTTAAACCCTTCATATTGCCAATTATTCTAAATTTTAAACATACGATGAACAATAAAATTTACTTTAATGTTGTATCTTAGCAACATAAAATGTAATTAGTCTAAATAACTCACCCTATGAGCAAAGACAATCAAATATTGGAAGAATTTACCTCGAAAGAATACGAGCATGGCTGGTCAGTAAATCTTGAAGCCGATGAAGCTCCTGCCGGACTCGATGAGGACATTATACGTTGGATTTCTGCTAAAAAAGAGGAGCCTGAATGGCTTCTTGAATGGCGTCTAAAAGCTTTTAAAACATGGCAGGCCATGAAAGAGCCAGAGTGGGCAAATGTAACCTATCCCAAAATTGATCTTCAATCTTTGAAATATTATTCTGCCCCAAAACAGAAAAATAAACCGAAAAACCTTGATGAGGTAGATCCTGAATTGCTTCAGATATATGAAAGATTGGGTATTTCTTTAAATGAGCAAAAGAAATTACAGGGTATTGCAGTAGATGCTGTACTGGACTCAGTGTCTGTTGGTACTACATTCAAAGAGTCTTTATCGAAATTAGGAATCATCTTCTGCTCTTTCAGCGAAGCTGTAAAGGAACATCCTGATTTGGTCAAAAAATATTTAGGTTCGGTAGTTCCAATTACTGATAACTATTATGCTGCGCTGAATTCTGCTGTTTTTTCCGATGGCTCTTTTTGTTACATACCCAAAGGAGTGAGATGTCCGATGGAGCTTTCTACCTATTTCAGAATTAATGCTGCCAATACAGGTCAATTTGAAAGGACCTTAATAGTGGCTGAGGAATCTTCATATGTATCTTACCTAGAAGGTTGTACAGCTCCCCAAAGAGACGAAAACCAGTTGCACGCTGCAGTAGTGGAAATCTATGCAGATACAAATGCAGAGGTTAAATATTCTACTGTTCAGAATTGGTTTCCTGGGGACAAAGACGGTAAAGGTGGTATTTACAATTTTGTAACAAAAAGGGGGATTTGTGCAGGAGATTATTCTAAAATTTCTTGGACTCAAGTGGAAACAGGTTCTGCTGTAACCTGGAAATACCCTTCCTGTATTTTGAAAGGAGATCATTCTATTGGTGAATTTTATTCTGTAGCCGTAACCAACAATTACCAACAAGCTGATACAGGCACAAAAATGATCCACATTGGAAAGAACACCAAATCCAGGATTGTTTCCAAAGGTATCTCAGCCGGCCATTCCCAAAATTCTTACAGAGGGCAGGTACAGGTGATGAAAAGAGCAGTCAATGCCAGGAATTTTTCCCAATGTGACTCCTTATTAATGGGGGATAGATGTGGTGCACATACTTTCCCTTACATAGATATTCAGAATTCTTCTGCCAAAGTGGAACATGAAGCCACTACTTCAAAAATCGGTGAAGATCAGATTTTCTATTGTAATCAAAGGGGAATCGCAACAGAAGATGCCGTTGCACTAATTGTCAATGGTTATGCCAAAGAAGTATTGAATCAATTGCCAATGGAATTTGCAGTAGAAGCCCAAAAACTTCTGGCATTGACCTTGGAGGGCTCAGTTGGCTGATCATTCAGCATTGCATTCACAAATTCATTTGATTGAAAAAATCAAAGGGAAATTGCTATTAACACTATTCATGTACCCAAATTGAAATTCTACAAAGATGTTAACTATAAAAAATCTACACGCTTCAATCGAAGGCAATGAAATCCTAAGAGGGATAAATCTTGAAATCAAACCAGGGGAAATCCATGCCATTATGGGCCCCAATGGCTCGGGAAAATCTACCTTAGCCTCAGTTTTAGCAGGCAGAGAAGAATATGAAGTAACGGACGGAGAAGTGATTTTTCAAGGAAAAGATCTATTGGAAATGGCTCCTGAAGAAAGGGCAAGAGAAGGTGTATTTCTTGCTTTTCAATATCCCGTGGAAATCCCAGGTGTTAGTACGACCAACTTCCTGAGGACCGCAGTCAACCAAGTGAGGGAACACAGAGGTTTAGAAGCTCTGGATGCAGTCAAATTCCTTTCTGTTATGAAGGAGAAGATGAAATTGGTGGAGATAGATCAAAAACTGATGAGCCGTTCCCTAAATGAGGGTTTCTCAGGTGGGGAGAAAAAAAGAAATGAGATTTTTCAGATGGCAATGTTAGAGCCAAAACTTTCCATTTTGGATGAGACAGATTCTGGACTTGATATTGATGCCTTGAAAATCGTTTCGAACGGAGTCAACAAATTAAAGACATCTGAAACCGCGACTATAGTGGTAACACATTATCAGCGATTGTTGGATTACATTGTTCCTGATTTTGTACACGTATTGTACAAAGGCCAAATTGTCAAATCCGGATCAAAAGAATTGGCTTTAGAACTAGAAGAAAAGGGCTACGATTGGATCAAAGAAGAGGTTGAATCTGCCTCGGTCTAAATCTTATTAACCTTTTAAAGCTATTTCATCCCATGACAACATTGATAAATAATAAAATTGCAGATCAGATTCTGGCAAAGCACGGTACTCTTGAAAATTTCCGGGAATTAAGGGATAAAGGAGTTGATATAATCCAAACAGAAGGATTACCTGTGCTGAAAGAAGAGGAGTACAAGTTCACTGCCATCACCAAAAAACTTGAACAATCGATCAAAAACTTTGGACCAGCTAGACCTGTTGGTTTAAACAAAGAATTGCTGAACAAGCACTTATTTGAAGGGTTTGATGGAGATCTGATTGTATTTGACAATGGTAATTTCAGTCAGGAATTATCCAAATTATCCGGTCAGGATTATTCTTTAGTAAGTCTGGATCAAGCACAATCTGAGAACTTTGGCAAAATAGCCAAGATGGAAAAAGATCCTTTTACAGCATTGAATTCAGCTACATTTGGAAATGGAGTGTCCATACATGTAGGTAAGAACAAACAAATCTCAAAACCAATCTTTATCCTCTTTTTCAATAAAGCCAATGATGGTGAAGTTATTTCCACAAGAGTATTCATTCAAGTAGAAGATAATTCTGAGGTGACTTTCCTGGAAAACACTGTTTCCTTAGATGATGCTCCCTATTTTGCCAATGCTGTAACGGAAATCAAAGTTGCACAGAACGCTCATGTACATTACAGCAGACTACAAGACGAAAGCAGAAAAGCCATTGTAGTGAACAACTTTGAGACTGATATTCACAGGGATGCAACATTTACATCTTCTCTGGTATCTTTATCTGGAGATATGGTGAGAAACAACCTGAGTCTAAACTTATTGGATTCCGGTTGTGAAGGGAATATGTATGGGCTTTACTTATTGAATGGAAAGACACATGTCGACAATCATACCAACGTAGATCATACAAAACCCCATTCTGAATCCAATGAATTGTATAAGGGTATCCTTGCAGATCATTCCAGAGGAGTCTTCAATGGGAAGATTTTTGTTAGACAGGATGCACAAAAAACGAATGCTTTCCAACAGAATAATAATATTTTATTGTCAGAGGATGCTACTGTAAATACCAAACCTCAGCTCGAAATTTGGGCTGATGATGTAAAGTGTTCACACGGATGTACAACTGGGCAATTGGATGAGGAGGCATTATTCTACCTACAGGCGAGAGGATTAGGCAAAGAACAGGCCAGAGCGCTTTTACTTTATGCCTTTGCAGGAGAGGTTTTGGAAAAAATTTCGAATGAACAATTCAGAAATTTTGTCACAGAGAAAGTTGAGGAAAGATTAGGAGGGAGCTATTGAATGATCACATGTCTTTAAATGTAGATAAAATCAGGGATCAATTTCCTGTATTACACCAAGAGGTGAATGGTAGGCCATTGGTTTATTTTGACAACGCTGCCACAACCCAAAAACCACAATCAGTAATTGACGCTATAAGTGGTTACTATAAGCTTGATAATTCCAATATTCACAGGGGGGCACACACCTTAGCTGACAGGGCAACAAGGTATTTTGAAGATACCAGAGCCGCTGTTAAGGAATTTATCAATGCCAGGGAAGACAGTGAAATCATCTTTACCAAAGGAACTACGGAGAGCATTAATCTTGTGGCCAGTACATACGGCAGGAAATTCCTTACTAAAGGAGATGAAGTACTTATTTCTGCAATGGAGCACCATTCAAATATTGTTCCCTGGCAAATGCTCTGTGAAGAAAAAGAAGCTGTTTTGAAAATAATTCCAGTAAATGATCAGGGAGAAATCATTTATGATGAATTCGAAAAATTGCTTTCTGAAAAAACAAAAATACTTTCTGTAATACATGTTTCAAATGCGCTTGGAACTATAAACCCAGTGCGGGAAATGATCCAAGCAGCTAAGAAATGGGGGGCAAAAGTTTTTTTAGATGGAGCACAATCAACCAGTCACCTTACTATTGATGTACAGGAGCTTGACTGTGACTTTCTGGCTTTTTCTGCACATAAGCTTTATGGGCCAACAGGCTTGGGAATTCTTTACGGTAAAAGAGAGGTATTGGAATCCATGCCGCCTTACCAGGGCGGAGGAGAAATGATTAAGGAAGTCAGCTTTGAAAAAACCACATACAATGACATCCCTTTCAAGTTTGAGGCCGGAACACCCAACATTGCAGATGTAATTGCCTTTAAAACCGCACTGGATTTCATCAGAGAAATTGGAAAAAGTAATATTAAAAATCATGAGGATGAGTTGCTGAGATATGCTTCTTCCTCCTGGAGCGAGATCAAAGGGTTCATTCCGGTAGGAATCGCAAAGGATAAGATAAGTGTGATATCCTTCAATATCAGGGAAATGCATCCCTTTGATGTAGGGGTAATGCTTGATGCCACAGGGATTGCTGTAAGGACAGGACATCACTGTACACAGCCATTGATGCAAAGATTTGGTTTAGAGGGAACAGTAAGGGCCTCTTTTTCTGTTTATAATACCAAATCAGAAATCGATCAAATGACTGAGGCTGTTTCCAAAATTGCAAAAATCAAAAATAAATGAGCAGCGTAAACGATATACAAAACGAAATTATTGAAGAATTCAATATTCTGGGTGACGATAAAGAATCCACCATTTTTTATATCATGGAATTGGGTGGAAAGCTTCCCGACTTCCCGGAAAATGAAAGGATCGACAGCAATATCATAAAGGGCTGTCAGTCCAAGGTTTGGCTTACAGCAAAGGATGATAATGACCAAATTGAATTTCTTGCAGACTCAAATACAGATATCACCAAAGGTTTGATCAGTTTACTCATTCGGGTCTTGTCGGGGAAAAAACCCAAAGAAATTTTAGATGCAGACCTGTTTTTTATTGATAAAATCGGAATGGGAAACATTATCGGTTCGCAAAGATCCAATGGACTTGCTGCCATGATTAAGCAAATGAAATTATACGCGCTTGCGTATCAAACCAAACAAAATGCCTGATTACCATGACAGAAACTGCCAATAACAATCTAGCTGAAATACCTTCTGAGGAATTAAAAGAAAAAGTGGTCAATGCCATCAAACAGGTTTATGATCCAGAAATTCCAGTGGATGTATATGAATTGGGACTTATTTATGAAATCAGTGTTTATCCGGTCAATAATGTATATGTGTTAATGACCCTTACCTCACCAAACTGTCCATCTGCAGAATTTATTCCTTCTGAAATCAAGGATAAAATTCAACAGATACAAGGCGTTAACCATGTTGAAATGGAATTGACCTTTGATCCTCCTTATTCTCAAGATATGATGTCTGAGGCGGCTAAACTAGAATTAGGCTTTCTTTAATTGTATCAATATTTAAATCACAACCAATATGTATCCAGAGAATTTAATTGCACCCATGCGTTCTGAACTTACCGATGTGGGTTTTCAAGAATTCAGAACTGCAGAAGAAGTAGAAAATCATATCAAAGATTTTAAAGGTACGACTTTAGTTGTTATCAACTCCGTATGTGGCTGTGCTGCAGGTGCAGCCAGACCTGGTGTAAGGTACGCGCTGGAGAATAGCAGCGTAAAACCTGATGTTTTGGCTACCGTTTTCGCGGGAAATGATGTTGAGGCAGTTGCCAAAATACGTCAGTTACACCTACCCTACCCTCCATCATCACCAGCTATGGGCTTGTTTAAAGATGGAGAGTTGGTACACTTCATTGAGCGACATCATATTGAAGGCAGGAATGCCAAAATGATAGGAGATCATTTGGTCGAAGTATTCGATCACTTCTGTAAATAAAAATAAGCCCTTTCGGGCTTTTTTTCTGCTAAAAAAATATAGTATTTTCTAAACAGGAAATCAGAATATAATTTTGCATATTACTGAAAATTATTTCAGTATATTGGCAAAAAGTAAAATCGTTGCCACACTCAATTACATTAATGTCTTTTTAGAGGCAGAAAATACCGTGATAACAAAACATCGAAATTCCGCAGTTGGTATAAATAATCATGTAAAAAATACACGATTTTCCTAACTTAAGGGCTTTGTAATAAGTTAAAAGATTAATTAAACAATAAACTGATAAATAAATATAAACTTATGTCCGAAATCGCTAAGTTATCCTATGGAGGAAAAGATTTTGAACTCCCTATTATTGAAGGTTCCGAAAATGAAAAAGCAATTGACATTGCCAAACTAAGGGCTCAAACTGGTTTGATCACTATTGATCCAGGTTTCAAAAATACGGGATCCACAACCAGTTCTATCACATTTCTAGATGGAGAAAAGGGTATCCTTCGGTATAGAGGATATAGGATCGAAGATTTGGCAGAAAAATCTTCATTTTTAGAGGTGGCTTATCTTCTAATTTACGGTGCACTTCCAACTCAAAAAGAATACGAAAAATTTACAAGGGATATAACTACCCATACATTAGTGCATGAGGATATCAAAAAAATACTTGATGGATTCCCTTCCAACTCCCATCCTATGGGCGTTTTATCTTCATTGATTTGTTCCCTATCTGCTTTTTATCCCGAATCCCTTGATCCAAACAGGAATGAGGAAGCAGTGAATTTGAGTATCATTAGGCTTCTGGCGAAAATGCCAACTTTTGCTGCTTGGGCATATAAAAACGAGGTAGGACATCCGGTTAATTACCCGGACAACAGCCTGGATTATTGTTCGAATTTTTTGAAAATGATGTTTGCTTTGCCGGCCGAGAAATATGATGTTGATCCAGTAGTTTCAAAAGCCATGGATCAATTGCTCATTTTACATGCAGATCACGAACAAAACTGCTCTACATCAACAGTACGGATTGTAGGATCTTCTCAAGCCAGTATTTATGCTTCCGTTTCGGCCGGTATCAATGCCCTTTGGGGGCCACTCCATGGTGGTGCGAACCAAGCAGTTATAGAAATGTTGGAGGCAATTAAGGCTGATGGCGGCGATACCAAAAAATTCCTAAACAAGGCCAAGGACAAAGATGATTCTTTTAGATTGATGGGATTTGGTCATAGGGTTTATAAAAACTTTGATCCTAGAGCTAAAATCATCAAAAAAGCTGCAGATGACGTTTTGACAAAACTGGGTGTAAATGATCCGGTTTTGGATATAGCCAAAGAATTGGAACATGCAGCCCTGAATGACCAATATTTTGTTGATAGAAAACTTTATCCAAACGTTGATTTCTACTCAGGCATTATTTACAGGGCTTTAGGAATCCCAACTGACATGTTTACCGTGCTTTTTGCTATGGGCAGACTTCCAGGTTGGATCGCTCAATGGAAGGAAATGAGACATAACGGAGAACCTATTGGTAGACCAAGGCAGATTTATACCGGAGAAACCGAAAGAGATTATGTCTCTATGAATAAAAGATAAAACTTCGCTTACAAATAGAAAGCTCCCATACTGAAAATTGTACTGGGAGCTTTTTTATGTATAAAAAAATTTTCCGAAACTA
>NZ_SLAP01000042.1 GCF_007126775.1 Cecembia sp.
GCTGACCGGGACCATCTCCATGGCCAAAAGAGGTGATAAAATCCACTTTTTCCACAAAAGCGCGAGGGGATTGCTTCATAATCACATAAATGGTATGACAAAATGCAGCAATTTCGGGAGCACCTCCTCCACCGGGAAGCCGAACCTTGGGTTTGTGATAATCCCCTACAACGGTGGTGTTGATGTTGCCAAACTTATCAATTTGAGCCCCTCCTAGGAATCCTACGGTAATCCTCCCACCCTGCAACCAATAGCTAAACATCTCGGGTACAGATACGGTGGTCAAGGCTGTTTCACACAGTTCTCCATCCCCTATGGAAAGTGGCAATACGTCTGGATTGGTTTGAATAGTACCGGATTCGTAAATCAAGGTGATATCTGGTGCGTGGGTAAGTCTGGCTAAATTACAGGCTGAAGATGGCAAGCCAATTCCAACAAAGCATACATCGGAATTTTTTAATATCCGGGATGCCACCACGGTCATCAATTCTGTTGAATTATACTGCATAGTCTGTTGATTTTAATTCCTGAAGCCACTCATTAAATCTCTCTCGGTCTTTGGAAATCGCTTCCCAATCCATGTACGCTTTGTTATCTCGGCTATAATATCCATGGGCATAACTGGGTTTGGCACCACCGGGTACATGTACTACAGCGCTGACAGTCCAGGAAGGCAAAATCACGGCATTCGGGCTTGAAGGCTGTAACTCATCTACGATTTCCTCCACGGTCACAATGGCAGCTTTGGCAGCAAGGACAGCCTCCTTTTGAACGCCCACAATTCCTTCCAAGGAAACGTCCCCTTTTTTGGAGGCTTTTTGGGCATGGATGATGGTAACATCAGGTCGAATGGCTGGTACTGCCACCAATCGTTCTCCAGTAAATGGACAGGCTAAGGTTTTGATAGAAGGATTGACTTTCTCCAAATCCGCTCCATAATATCCTTTGAAAATGGCACATGGCATACCTGATGCTCCGGCTGCATAAGCTGCTGCCATGGCCGCATGAGAATGTTCATCAACTTCCAAGGGTTGAGGGTAGCCTTTTTCAATAGCTTCCCGCAAGCGGTACAAAGATCCCACCCCCGGGTTTCCTCCCCAGGAGAATCTTAATTTGCGAACACACCCTGCCCCAATCAGCTGATCATAAATCATATCCGGAGTCATCCGAACCAATTCCAGATTTTTGAATCCCTGACGGATAATCTCATGGCCTGCGGCAAAGGGAATCAGATGTGTAAATCCCTCCATAGCTACCGTTGCCCCATCAAAGAGATGGGTGGCAATAGCCTCTTGCAATGTTTGTATCTTAGCTTGCATATCAATAATCAAAAAACACCGTTTCATTTTCGCCCTGCATATGCAGATTGAACTCATATATTGTAACAGGGCTCTCCTGTACCTTTTGGGCAATCAAAGTACTTCTTCTTTCTTCGGTAACTAACTTCAAATAAGGGTCTTCCTGATTTAATTCCTTGAAATCCTCGAAATACACACGGGTATACACATGACTCAACAGCCCTCGCATAAAAACAATCATGTGAATGGCAGGTGCCTGACCTTGCTTTTCCGCTGCTGGAATGCAAGTGGTAAATTCAAACCAGTTTCCTTCTATGGTACCTGTACCCATCCTTCCGATGGAGAAAAAGCCTTGATGGGGTTTGATCTGGAATTTACCTTCTTGGTCCACTTGCCAGATTTCAATCATCGCATCATCCACAGCCTCTCCATGGAGGTCATACACCTTTCCTCGGAGAATGATGGCATCCTGAGAGTTCTTCCTAGCATCAAGCAAAACGGGAGTAGCCAAACTTGTATGGTCAAATTTATATTGCTCTGGTGTCAGACCATAGGCAAAATAGGGGCCTACTGTCTGTGATGGGGTTTGTCCTAGCTTATTCATTTTCAAAAGGGGTTGAATGATGTCCTCTCAATACAATGTCAAATTGGTAACCCAAGGCAAAACCTTCTTCTGTCAAGCCCATGTCAAAGCTTGAAATCAAGCGCTCACGTGCTTTTTCTGGAACAGCCAAGTAAATGGGATCGTAATCCAACAAGGGATCTCCTGGAAAATACATCTGGGTTACTAAGCGCGTACCGATATTGGGTCCGAATACACTGAAATGAATGTGATTAGGTCTCCAGGCATTGGGATGATTTCCCCAAGGGTAGGCACCTGGCTTGATGGTGTAAAACTTAAAAATGCCTTCTTCATTGGTCACGCATCTCCCTGCACCAAAGAAATTGGGGTCCAAAGGGGCATGGTGTTGGTCACGCTTGTGTACATACCTTCCCGCTGCATTGGCCTGCCATACTTCAATAAGCGTATTTTTCAGTGGCTGTCCATGTTGATTCAACACCCTTCCACTGACTACAATACGTTCTCCAAGCGGTTCACCGTTTTTGATGCCATTCTTGGTCAAATCATGATCAAGGGGAGCCACAGACTCCAAACCGAAGATGGGTCCGGAACTCGGTTTCATCAATTCGGGTACGGTAATCAGGTTTTGAGAAGGTCCTCTGAAAATGGTGGATTTATAGCCTGGAGCTATCAAGGGTGGATGGCTTGTCCAATCGCGTTGGTTTTGTGTAGTATCCATATGCGTACTGTTAAAGGTTAAAGACTTGTTTGGCTATTCTAAAGGCAGTATTGGCAGCTGGCACACCTGCATAAATGGCCACATGCATCAATACTTCTTGAATATCTTCCAGGCTTGCACCTGTTTGCTGGGTTGCTTTGAAATGCAGTATCAATTCCTCTTCATGTCCAAGACCTGCCAAGAGCGCTATGGTAATCATGCTGCGTTCCCGCTTGGTCAAATGCTCAGAAGACCAGACAGTACCCCAAGCGGATTCCGTAATAAATTGCTGGAATCCTTCATCAAAGGAAGTTTTTGCAGCCTCCGCTTTGGCAACGTGGGCTTCTCCTAAGACTGATTTGCGGGTTTGCATGCCCTTTTGGTACTTATCTGTTGGATTCATAGTGCTGAAATAAAATCTTGTAAAATGACCGTAGTCCGCTTGGGGCTATCTACGCAAGGCAAATGCCCTGCATTGGGAATTGTAATCAAGGAGCAGTTCATCAATTGGGCAAAGCCTTGAACCAATGCAACAGGAGTGGACTTATCCTCTTCGCCTACCATACAGATTACCGGAATAGCAATACCTTGAGCGGTTTCAGTATAATCCGCATCCCGAATTACTTCACAGGCAATCCGATAACCCAAAACATCCGCCCGTTCCAACATGGCTTGATACAAGGCAAATGCTGCTGTCTGTTGCTTCTGAAAACTTGGTGAAAACCAATTAGTCAATATCGAAGGAGCTACCGCTTTCATTCCTTTCGTGGAAATGGCTTGAATACGATTGTTCCAAGCTTCTGCCGTCCCAATCTTTGGAGCGGTATCCATAAAGACGATTCCTGCAATTTTGTCGGGATAACGTTGGTAGATATCCAAGCTGATCAAGCCACCAATGGACAGTCCGACCAGAACGATTTTATCCAAATCCAAGACTTCACATAGGCCTATCACATCATCGGCATAGCTAGAAATACTGCCTTTTTCAACAGCTCCTAAACTACTTAACCCATGACCCCTTTTGTCAAACCTGAGTGTTCCAAATTCGGTACCCAAGCCATCAATCACGGCATCCCAAATGCGAAAGTCCGTACCCAAGGAATTGATAAACACCAAGCAAAGGTTTTTCTCCCCTTTGTTGTATGCGTAGTGAATGGTGGTATCATGTATCCGAACCGCTTGCATATCAACACTCGTTTAATTTGATGGAATCGTCCGCTAACTTTTGTACGTCAGGCGTGTAAGAAGCCTGAATCCATTTTCTGGCCTGCAAATGATCTGCGGGTTTGTTGATAGAATCTACTGCTATCAATTGGTTATTCTTGAAATAGAAGACCGAAAACTTATCCCCTTCCACATCTCCTCGGACGATGAGTTGGTCATAGCCTTCGGATAAACCGGCCATTTGCAATTTGAGGTTGTATTGGTGTGTCCAAAACCAAGGCACCTGATGGTAGCTCATCGGTTTCCCACAAATGGTAGATGCGATGGCTTTTGCCTGATCTACTGCATTTTGAACAGATTCCAGACGAACCATTCCTCCACCCGCAAATGGATTGGGATGCAAGGCACAGTCGCCGATGGCATAAATTCCAGCCGCAGAGGTCTCACAATATTCATTGACCTCAATACCATTGCTACATTTAATACCCGCTTGTTCAGCTAAATTCTGGGACGGGAGCACACCAATACCGACAACTACTTGGTCTGCGGCAACCGTTTCTCCAGTGCTCAAAGAAGCGTTCCATCTAGAGTCCTGATTCAGGGCTTGCACCCCTACCCCCATCCGAAGATCCACTCCATAGGCTTTATGTTTGGCTGCAAAATGCTCACTTAACATGGGCGGAAGTACCCGCTGCATCAGGCGTGGCTGATACTCCACAACAGTTACTTTTTTCCCGGATTTGGCCGCATAGGCAGCGATTTCCAATCCGATAAAGCCTCCACCGATCACCAAAATATCCTGGACATTCTCCTGATCGAGGGCAACCTTTAAGTAATCAGAATCATTCATGGTCCGCAGGTACAGCGGTTGGTCTTCTCCTGTGACGGGAATCGGTAACGCTCTATTGTAAGCACCCGTGGCAAATACCAAGAAGTCAAATGTATAAACCCCTGAAGTTGCATACACTGTATTTTGTGAAACATCTACTTTGTCCACAAGCTCTCCCAATTTTAACTCCACTTGATTGTTTTCATACCAAGCTTCAGAGCGAAACATGATGCTGTTCTTTTGCTGGGAACCATCCAAATAGCCTTTGGATAGCGGTGGTTTTTGATAGGGAAAATCAGCATCTTCTGAAAAAATACAGATGGACCCTTCAAAACCCTCTTCGCGAAGGGAAGCAGCAGCCTGTATGCCTGCATGGCCGGCACCGATGATGATGACATTTTTCTTCATGGGAATGGAATTGAGTGGTATATTGGGGAAAAGCAGAGGTAGTAGGATTTCCTTCTACCTCCACTGATGTGCTTATTGTTCTTGAGGAATTTCTACGACCAAACCATCCAAGGCATTGCTTATGCGAACCTGACAACCCAAGCGGCTTCTTTCTGTTCTCGGAGCTACTGCCCCCTCCAACATTTCGTCTTCCTCTTCTTCCATTTCAGGGAGTTTGTCGAGGTATTCCTCGCCGATGTAGCAATGACAAGTGGCGCACATGCAGGAACCTCCGCACTCGGCGATAATTCCTTTAATGTCGTTTTGAACTGCACCTTCCATAATAGTAGCGCCCAAAGGCAATTCTACTTGGTGCTTGTTTCCGTCTGAATCGATGTAAGTAATCTGTGGCATATTGATAAAATTTAAATGTGTTTATTTTCCAATGGTCAAGGGTAACTTAACCGGTGAGCGGAAAGTGGTGGATGGATTCCAATCCAACTGTTCCGTGCTGATGTAATATTCAGGTATTCTGGTGAAAAATTCACCCATGGCGATTGTGGTAATCATCCGGGCAAACATATTGCCCAGGCACAAATGAACACCGCCTCCGAAACCTAAATGTCCTCTTGTATTTCGTTCCAAATCATATACGTCCGGATTCCTGAAAAAGCGCTCATCTCTATTAGCAGATCCGTAACAAAGCATCACAAAATCTCCTTTTTTCATTTGCTGACCATGCATCTCCAAATCCTTGGTCAATACCCGCTTGAAGCGCTGTGCTGAGGTATTGAAGCGAAGGGTTTCCTCGATAGCTTTTGGCATCAAGCTGGCATCGGCAGCTATTCTCCTACGGGCATCGGGGAAGGTGGCCATGTTGTAAGCCATCATGGATAAGAAACTGGAAAGCGATTCTACTCCCGCTAAGATGATGGTGGCAGAAGTCATGATGATTTCCGCCTCTTCCAATTTATCTCCGTCGATCTCCGCCAAAATCAATCTGGAAATCAAATCATCCTTCGGGTCTGCTCTTCGCTGACGCACGATATCTTCCACATAGTTGGTCAAAAACTTAAAGCCACCGATATGCTCTGGTCCTTTTTGTCTGGTTTCTTGATCTGACTGAATGGACAAAATCACATTTCTACGAACCTCGTGATGGTCCTCATCGGGCAAGCCCATCATGGCAAATAGGGTTCCCACCGTAATTTGACTGGAAAAGTCTTGCACAAAGTCAAACGAACCCATTTCCAGCACCTTGTCCAAGACCTCTGTAACCAACTCCTTGGTAGGATCCATCAGGTGCATCAAATTATTTTTAGCAAAGGCTGATTGGATAAGCTTGCGCAAGCGATCATGACGAGGAGGATCAGTAGTTCCCAGGGTTGAACCAGATCTTCCTGGAAGTTCATCCACCAAATTTCCTTCACTGGAAGAGAATGTTTCCCACTCTACTCCAGCACGTTTGATATCATCGTAGCGGGACAAAATCCACATATTCACATCATCCGACCAAAAGCAAGGATATTGATCGCGTAGCGTTTTGTAGAAAGGAAAAGGGTCGGCGTCCATGATTGGACTATAGGGGTTAAACTGAAATTTCTGTTCGGTGATGGTTTCCATGTGGCTATGATTTTATTGTTAAATGAATTGTTTTCCTCCGTCGACGACGATAGTTTGCCCAGTCACATAATCGGATAAGGCACTGCTGAGGAACAAAACTGTCCCCACGATGTCTTCGGAGCTTGAACTTCTTTTGATGCTGCCCCTATCTACTCCATAGGTAGCGGCATTTTCCATGATGGAAAGACTGGCTTCCGTCAAGGTAAACCCTGGTGCTACCGCATTGACATTGATATTGAATGGTCCGCATTCTTTGGCAAGCGTTCGGGTGAGTCCAATAACTGCACCTTTGGAACTCACATAATGGGACCAATTAGGCGAACCTGACATAAAGGTGGCAGAACTGATATTCACTATTTTACCGCCATTTTCCTTCATGTAGGGAAAGCATGCTTTTGCAAGCAACCAAGGTCCTTTGATATTGACTTGCATGACCTTGTCCCATTCCTTTTCTGAAATTTCATAGAAAGGTGCACGGCTCAGATTTCCGTACATGGCTGCATTGTTGACCAAGATATCGATGGATCCGAAGTCTTTATGAATGGCTGCTACCACTTCATCTACCTGTGCGGCATTGCTCACATCCATGGCATAGGCCAAGGCAGAGGCACCCAGTTCCAGAGCAGTTTCTTGGGCTGCTTGTAAATTGATATCGCAAATGGCCACCTGAGCTCCTTTTTGGACAAAGGCTTCTGCAAATGCTTTGCCCAGTCCTATAGCTGCTCCTGTGATGATGACCGTTTTTCCTTTAAAATTTAAATCCATTACTGCTTGATTAATGTACCTGCATTCAGTTCTGTGTATGACACTTCTAAGAAGGATTTGGCCAACCATTTTCCATAGGGAGTCAACAGTTTGGGTAGTACGTGTCCATCCAAAATATCTAAAACCTCCGCTCTTCCAATTTCAAACCACTTCCCGATGGTAGTGACACCATGAGGGGTATACCTCCACAATTTATCGGCATCCTTCACAAGGGAATCTTCCAAAGACCTGGCTTCCGAAGTGGTGTCGTGCCCGTCGATAATAGCTGTCACTTGGGCAATGAACTCCTTGGAATAACCATGTTTTTCCAAGAGCCCTGAGGCTATTTCCATCCCATATACTTCATGCGCACGGGTCAACTCAGGATACTGATTATTGGGACCAAATGCCTTCAAAATCTTATCCTCGGGTATTCTGCTCCATCCGGTATCGTGCAGCATCATCGCTAGCAAGCACACCTCTCTATCAGCTTCTGCATGCCAATCAAGGAGTAATTTCACCAACTGATAGGAGTGTAAGGTATGCACATCGTTGTCTCGAATTGTCAGAAACTCTTTGGCTTCCTCCCAAATGGCGATATGATTTTCTTGAAGGA
>NZ_SLAP01000025.1 GCF_007126775.1 Cecembia sp.
ATTTAGGGCTTGCTGAAAAAGTCTCAGGTATGCCAGCTTCAAAGCGGGCGAATAAAGATGTATGCTTATACTTCGAATGAGCCCAATGAAGAACCTGTCAAGTCGACAGGCAGGGATGGTATGCCTGAGCCTAACCTGAAAATTTCGAATTTTGAAATTTTCAAGTGCACGCAAATCAAACTGGATCATTTAATAAGTTTGCACCTGCTTAAAAAGACAACTCTTAATAAATGTAGTATTCATCAAAATTTAAAGAAATTATTCTCCAATTGGCGTTATTCAGCACGCCCTAATTTACCTTTTGGCATAATCACTTCCGAAATCCTCCTTCCAAAAATACTTGGTACAAATTATCTGTTCTTCCGAAATTCCTTTCGACCTCAACCTTTCATACCTTTACTCCAAAGTCCTCTGATAATCCCGTCTGTATACCAAAGGACTGACGCTCATTCTCTCCTTAAATTGTTTATTGAAATTGGAAAGGGTATTGAAGCCACTCTCATAACAAACCTGACTGATATTGATGTCCTGTTCATGAAGCAACTTGCAGGCGTGGCTGATTCTGACGTCGGAAAGAAATTCAGAAAAGGTCTTGTTCATCCTGGACTTGAAATACCGGCTAAAGGCACTTTCAGTCATATTGGCCAGGTTGGCAACCTCCTCCAACTGGATTTTTTTTTGAAAATTTTCCGTAACATATTCATACACTTTCCGCATCCTGTCCTTTTCAGATTCTTTGTTGTTATTGGTGTATTCCGCTTGCGTGATGGTCTGACAGTCTGATGAGTTGGCAATGGTTTTTAAAATTTCCAGCAATAATAAATAGCTTTCAAAACCGCTTTTACCCACCAATTCTTTCATCTTTTCCCTTAATTTCATATTGGTGGATCCGGTAATTTCCAATCCCCTGAGAGAGCGCTGAAAAAGGTTTCTGATCAGCTCCAACTCCTCCTTCTCATACAACGCATTTCCTAAAAAATCAGCCCCAAAATATACCACAATCCCATGGGTCTTTAACTTACTCTCCTTTTCAAAATATGCCGCATCATTTTTCCAGAGATGGGGTAAATTGGGACCGGTAAAAACCATATCAAACTCCCGAAAAGGCTTCATCTGATCTCCTATAAACCTTGTTCCCCTACCCTCCAGCACCAAAAACAATTGGTACTCTTGATGAAAATGCCAATGGTTATCAAAATAAGGAGCTATCAGTTCTCTCGCTACAAAGGCTTTGTTGGAAGGTATTCTGGATTTCTGAAGGGCCTGTTTCATAACTTCCTTAATAATGCTAAAAATATGTTCTGAATTCAAATAAAAAATCAAAAAACAGTCATTATCAGACAAAAAACAGTGAGACGGACGTTCTATTTTTTACAAAATTTATCATCCGATAATACCGAATAATACCCAAAATATACGTTCCATGAAAATACTAAGGATTTTCACCTATCTGGTTCTGACTTTTATCATCTCTTGTCAGACCAAAACCAGCTTCAATCCCCTTCACGATGGTCCAAGACGGGCTGAAATTTTGTTTCTAGGCCATGATTCCAAACATCATGACTCGGAGAAATTAATGCCAATTTTGGCAAGGGCACTTTTCCCCAAAGGCATCAATCTGCATTATACTTCAGATCCCAATGACCTGAATGATCAAACATTGAACATGTATGATGGGATCATGATTTATGCCAACCATGACGAAATTACCCCTTCCCAAGAAGCAGCATTGAAAAAGTATGTGGAAAGTGGAAAAGGATTTATCCCACTTCACTCTGCCTCTTTTTGCTTCCGCAATTCGGACTGGTATGTAGCCGCAGTTGGGGGGCAGTTCAAATCCCATGGAACAGGTGAGTTCACTGTGGACATCATTGTTCCTGATCATCCCATCATGCAAGGGGTAGAAGTTTTTGAAACCTGGGATGAAACTTACCTGCACTCCCAAATCAATCCGGATATGACAGTGTTGATGGAAAGAGAAGAAAATGGTCATAGAGAGCCTTGGACATGGATCAGAAATCAGGGAAAAGGTCGGGTATTTTATACAGCTTATGGACATGATGAACGTACCTGGTCCAAAACGGAATTCCATACCCTAGTGGCCAATGGCGTCATGTGGGCCATCGGTGATAAAGTAGCTGCTCAAGTTGCTGCGTTTGAAATCCCCCAACCTAAGTTTGAAGAGGCTGATATACCGAATTACGAAAACAGGGTGCCTCCTCCAAAATATCAATTCCCATTAAGCCCAGAGGAGTCTATGAAATTGGTTCAACTGCCTGTTGGCTTTGAATTGCAATTATTCGCTTCTGAGCCGGATATTGTCAATCCAATGGCCATGTGCTGGGATGAAAAGGGAAGGCTGTATGTGATTGAAACAGAAGATTACCCCAATGAAGTAAGACAAGAGGGGGGTAACGACCGCATCAAAATTTTGGAAGACACAAATGGAGATGGTAAGGCAGATAAAATCACCATTTTTGCTGAAGGTCTAAATATCCCTACCAGCTTGGTTGCAGTCAATGGCGGGATATTGATCTCCATGGCTCCGGATTTCATTTTTCTGAAAGACACAAATGGAGATGGAAAAGCTGATCTCAGGGAAGTTGTCATTACCGGCTGGGGAAAAAGCGATACCCATGCCGGTCCATCCAATCTGAAATATGGCTTCGATAATAAAATTTGGGGCGTATTGGGTTACTCCGGCTTCAAAGGAGAAATTGGCGGCAAAGAATTCAACTTTTCCCAAGGCGTTTATCGCTTTACCCCAGATGCTTCTGATTTCGAATACTTGGGTTCCACTAGCAACAATACCTGGGGTTTAGGCTTCTCAGAAGACTTTAATGTATTTATCTCTACTGCTAACGGACAGCATAGTGCTTTCTTGGCCATGAGCAATGAATTCGTCAGAAGGCCTATCAGTGGTGGCATGAACAATACGGTATTTGGTATTGACAGCCATTTCGATATGCCTCACCTTACCCCTGCTTTAAGACAGGTGGACTACCACGGAGGGTACACTGCAGCGGCAGGACATAACTTTTATACCGCAAGAAACTTCCCAAAACATTACTGGAACAGAATTGCCTTCGTAGCCGAACCCACTGGGCGTGTCCTTCACAATGCAATCATCGAAAAAGATGGGTCTGGATTCAAAGAAAGAAATGGATTCAACATCTTGGCCAGTTCGGATGAATGGTTCTCTCCGGTACATGCTGAGGTGGGACCTGATGGGGCTTTGTGGGTAGCAGATTGGTACAACTTTATCATTCAGCACAATCCTACGCCAAAAGGTTTTGAAAACGGGGCTGGAAATGCCTACATCAATCCGCTTAGGGATAATAGGCACGGAAGAATTTACAGGGTGGTCTATAAGGGAAATGATGATTATAAAACCATGTCCATCGACCCTAACAAAAATAAGGACCTGATCGCCGGACTGAATTCAGACAACATGTTTTGGCGAATCACTGCCCAAAGGTTGATCGTAGAAAACCAAAACACCGGAATTGCCAAAGAACTATATAAACTGATAGAAAATAAGAAAACCGATGAACTAGGACTCAATACCCCGACCATTCATGCCCTTTGGGCTTTACATGGTTTGGGTTTGTTGGATGGTGAAGATAAAAACAGCCTACAGGTAGTCACAAAAGCGCTAAACCACCCTTCTGCAGGGGTGAGGAGAAATGCCATTGAAGTTTTGCCTAGGAATATGGAAAGTTTCAAGGCAGTTACGGCTGCCAAATTGCATCAGGACAAGGACCTCAATGTCCGAAAATCTGCTTTCCAGCTGATTGCCCAAGTTCCTGCATCTCCGGAAGTATCTGAATTCCTTTACCAAGCCAGCTTGGACAGGTGGAATGCCGATGACCTTTATTTGGCGCAAATCATCTTCGCAGGGGTATTGAACCACCCCGATTATTTTGACAAAAAACTCATTGACCTGTATCAAGCTGGTAAAGCGGATAGTTTGATTAACCTCCCCGAACGAATTGCAAAAAGTATTGTAGAAGAAGAGTATAGGCTAGACAGGCGTGCCCCAATTGCCTTCCCTCCTGACGCTAAGGGTAAGGAAATCCACATTAGGACAGAATTGGCCAAAGGCAATGAGGGCCTTATCGGAGCCATTGTGGCTCAAGGTAATAAACGAAATGGTTATGTCATTTATGTTTGGGATGATATCCTTTATTGGGTAGTCAAACAAGACGGCAAAGCCTATACCCTGACAAGCAAAGGTAAAATTCCAAATAATTTCTTTACTGTTTATGCCAACCTCCTGGAAAGCGGGGTAATGGAGTTGTACATGGATGAACAATTGATAGGAAAAGTCCAGACTCCGGGGCTTTTCAAAGAAAGCTTATCCCCAGGCAATGTGCGTGTAGGAAATGACTGGGGCGGGGAAAACCAGGTGGGAGACTATGAAGGTTGGTCCTGGTTAAGAGGAAGAATGGGAAGGGACAGCTATATCAGTTTTAAAAATCCTGCCTTTGATTTTGCCACTGCCATGAGCGGATTTTCTGCGGAGGACCTAGGAATTTCAAGGGAAAATGCGGTAGTCATTAAGCTAGGAGTGATTCCTCATGAAATGAAATACGATTTGGCCAATTTCAAGGTAAAAGCCGGCCAACCTGTGATCATAGATTTTGAAAACAAGGATTTCATGCAACATAACTTGCTGATTGCCCAAAAAGGCTCATTGGAAAAAGTGGGACGTGCCGCGGACGCCATGGCCAGGGATCCCCAAGGGATTGACAAACACTATATTCCTGATATGCCTGAAATCATTATCGCCTCAAAATTGGTGGATCCCAACAATATGGAAACCTTGATGTTCTTTGCACCAAAAGAACCAGGTGAGTATCCATTCATCTGTACTGTGCCGGGGCATTGGAGAATTATGAACGGTATAATGATCGTAGAATAAAAGTAAAGCTATGTTTTTGAATGTAAGTTTTGGAGTGAGTACCTGGCTGTGGACCTCTCCTTTTGATAAAAGTACCCTAAAACTGTTCCCTAAAATAAAGGAAATGGGGTTTGATAAAGTGGAGATACCGGTGGAAGACCCAAGCCTAATTGATGGGAAAGAGGTAAAAAAAGCCCTCGAAGACAATGGCTTACAAGCCTTGGTCTGTGGGGCCTTCGGTCCGAGCAGGGATTTGACCCATGATGATCCCAAATACCACCAAATTTGTTTGGACTACCTTTCTGCCTGTTTCAAAATCTCCGCAGAGCTAGGGGCTTCATTCGTGGCCGGCCCCATGTACTCAGCTGTTGGAAAAGCCAGGTTGGTAAGTGAAGAGCAGAAAAAAACAGAGTGGGAAAGAGCTGTAAATAATCTTCAAAAGGTATGTGAAATGGCCGCTGATTGGGGGCAGGATATTGCCCTTGAAGCGTTGAACCGCTTTGAAACTGACCTGATCAATAACAGCAAAGAACTGATGCAGCTGATCGATGACATCAACCACCCTAGGGCCAAGGTGCTGCTAGACAGTTTTCATATGAGCATAGAAGAAGCCAACATGGAAGATGCAGTACGCCTGGTTGGAGACAAACTGATACATGTGCAGGTTTCGGAAAACCATAGAGGGATTCCTGGAACTGGGCAAACCCATTGGGACAGTTTCAAACGGGGATTGGAAGCAGTGAATTACCAGGGATGTATTTCCATTGAGAGTTTCACCCCAAATGTTCAGGAATTGGCTGGGGCAGTTTGTATTTGGAAGCCACTGGCCTCAAGTCAGGATTTATTTGCCGAGAAAGGCCTGGCCTTCTTGAAAGATTGGAGCAAAGGCCGTTTTTTTACCCATTAGTCAATCATTAAAACCCAAATTATATGAGCCAAAAGAAAATCAATATCGCCATTATTGGCCTCGGTTTCGGGGCAGAATTTATTCCGATTTATCAAAAACACCCTTTGGCCAACATGTATGCCATTTGCCAAAGAAACGAAGAAAAGCTGAATGAAATCGGGGATGCCTTTGGAGTGGATGTACGCTATGCAGATTACGATGAATTGCTCAAAGACCCCAATATTGACGCGGTACATATCAATACCCCAATTCAGGCACATGCCGAGCAATCGCTTAAAGCATTAAGGGCCGGAAAACATGTGGCCTGTACTGTGCCTATGGCTACTACCATAGAAGAATGTCGTCAAATTGTGGAAGCCTGCGAAGAGACTGGTTTGACCTATATGATGATGGAGACGGTGATCTATTCCCGTGAATTCCTTTTTGTAAAAGAGATGTATGAGAAAGGCGAATTGGGCAGGATTCAGTTCCTCAGGGCCAGTCACCAGCAGGAAATGGCCGGTTGGCCAGGCTATTGGGAAGGTTTGCCTCCCATGCATTATGCTACCCACTGTGTAGGCCCCGTCTTGGCATTGCCCAATGCCCAGGCCGAATACGTGTCCTGCTTGGGTTCAGGCAGAATTGATGAAAACCTGATTCCAAAATATGGTTCCCCATTTGCAATAGAAACCTGCCATATCAAGTTCAAGGATTCTGATTTAGCTGCAGAGGTGACCCGTTCCCTTTTCAATACCGCCAGACAATACAGGGAAAGCTTTGATGTCTATGGTTCCAAAAAATCCTTTGAATGGACGCTTATTGAGCATGAAGACAGTGTCATCCATACGGGTGAGGTTCCAGAAAGGGTAAAGGTTCCTGATTATGCCCATCTCTTGCCGGATGAAATTGCTTCTTTTACTACTGCAGGCGTGTATGATTCGGATGACAACCAGCATTTATCATTCATTCAAGGGGCTGGACATGGGGGATCCCATCCACATTTGGTGCATGAGTTTTTAAGTGCTTTGGATGAAGGCAGGGCACCTTATCCTGATGCCAGGCAATCTGCCAATATCACCTGTGTGGGCATTTTGGCCCACGAGTCTGCCATGGCAGGAGGCAAGATTATGCACTTGCCAGCGTTTACTTTGAAGAAGGATTGATATTCTTCAACCCCTCCAAGGGTTCGGAACCCTTGGAGGGCTTATTCATTTTTAAGCGGAATGATTGGATAAGGTTAACTTAATTTTTATTCCATTAAATCTTGTCTTTTTAAACTAAGAAACTTAAATTGACCTAAATATTTTATCAGTAAACTATTTTAATATGCAACAACCTAAATTTACCCCCCTCATTTTTCCCGATTAGGTAATAAAATCTATCAATGGATTGCTTTATTTTCAGTAATTGTACTGATTCCTTTACTCTTTATCTCCTGTCTAGAGGATCTAGAGAAATTTGAATCAAAATATGAACAGACAAATGATGACCTTTCGTTAATAAGGAATTGGTTTGAATCACACAAAGAGGAATTAAGAATCAATAACACCGGAATCAACTTCAGGACAGAAAGTCAGGAGCTGATTTTACCATTCTTTGAAAAGGAACCTGATTGGAACAAATTCCATATTTACGAGTGGCCGGATGGAAGAAAGGTCTATGAAGTGAATCTGGCCAATAAGGAGATCGTACTGACCAGTGAGTTTACGGATAACATGCCCCAGGCAGACCCAAGCAAGACAGTGATACAGAACATTATGTTTGTAGAGAACAGGGAAAATGGCAGGTATGATCCGGTGATTGCCCGCTATTATCCTGCAGATGAGTATTCCGTTTCAGGGTTTCATGAGATTTCATACAATAAGATCGGAGCAGGCTGGTCGGGAACAGTGGATATCTGGACTTATGATGAGCGTCACTTTATTGGCTTTAATATCAAAGACGGTCAAATGGTTTCTACTGTAAAATATGATACTGGCCCAGCTGAAGGGGCCAGAACAAGTCATGGCCAAAATTATTTGACAAATGATACAGTGGACTGCTTCAGGGTTCCCACCACCACTACTTATACATATACCACTACGGGTTATTATGAAACCACGGTAACTGCCACCCAGCATTATGCAACCATCTGCAGTAC
>NZ_SLAP01000094.1 GCF_007126775.1 Cecembia sp.
ACTAAAAAAGGGGCTCTTGCCCCTTTTTTAGTCTTAATTTAATAGATCAATAATTTTTTCAATTTATTCATAATCAATTACCTCCATCCCACCAAACTTTGGTCATAAGGAAGTCTCCACCAATTCTAGCTCTTGCAGCTTCATAATTGTCTGGATTTGCACCTATTTCAGCCTCCCAATAGCGAAGCCTTCTTGGAATTTCATTGGCTTCGAATCTATTTGGGTCTTGGGTTGGTTCTAATACAGGATAACCTGTTCTTCTCCAATTGGCCCAGGATTCTATATCATTCAACCACGTGGCAGCCCAGTATTCTTCTCCAATAAGCCTTAATTTATCTTCATTGGAGGCAGCTGCAAATCCTCTGCCATCGATATAAGTATTGATTTCATTCACTGATCTTGCAAATGATGGATCAAAATCCACCCAAGCATTTATTGCCCCAGCAACTCCATTTGCGAAATGAACATTGGCATCAGATCCAATCCAACCTAAAACTGCAGCTTCTGCTTTCATCAACTCCACTTCAGCATAAGATATCAACCAATATGGATCTTCCCAATCCAGGTATTTCAAATTAAGCATGGAAAACATCCTATTCCCAACTCCTGGGGAATCAAATTCCGCAACCTCTTCTGGGGTCAAAACATTTCTTAGGGTAGCAGAATTATATCCATTGGGCATTCCCCTTTGTGCCGCAGGATCAGTATTCCAAGTTGATGGATCTGCTTCAGGGTTCCCCAAACCCCCAGAAACAATCATGAGTCTTGGGTCGTTATTATCCTTCATCCAGTCCATAAAGGTTTTACTGATCTTACAATCTCTGGAGTATTTATAAGTATTCCAATAACCGTCATTCAGTCCATTTCTGTTTACTCCAAAAGGGCCTGTTGTAAACTGGATATAACCGTTATCAGCATTTGATGTAAAAGCTCCACTGTTATTGGCCTCAACAAAAACCTCTTGCGCTTTTTGTGGATCAATCTCACTCATTCTCATTGCTATCCTCATCAAAAGAGAATTGGTAAATCTCTTCCACTGATCGATATTTCCTCCATACATGAAATCCTGCACACCAAGACTTCTTGCAGTTGGTGAAAAACTATCTCTCGCTGCTTTCAGCTTGTCTACCATGTCGTAGTAAATATCTCTTTGATTATCATAAACAGGGAACCAATTTTCTTCGCCTTCCAATCCCCTTCCTGCTTGGAAATAAGGAACATCGCCATACAAATCAGTCATTCTATGCAAATCAAATATGCGCATAACAGTTGCAGCAGCATTTAAATTGGCTTCGGAGGCAATTCCTTCTGTATTGCTAATAACATGGGAATACAAACGAATCACATCTGTGTAATGCCTTTCCATATAAGCGCCGCTGTATTGTGCATTGTAGAAATACTTATCTCCACTAAAATAACCCGCGAGAGAGGCAGTATGCTGGATCATGGGTGCAGCATAAAGCATGTTTGCACGGGTATTTTCGTATTCACCAGCTATTCTTAAAGTAGCCAAAGAAAATAAAAACTGCATATCCATTTCTGTCACCGCATTTGGATCGATATTCATATCGAACAGTTCTTGTTCATCACAAGAAGTAAATGTCAATGATATTGCTAATAAAAGGCCTGTTATTTTATGTATTGCTTTCATAATTTTTTTCATTTTAATATTTCACAGTGTCCTTAGAAGTTCAAATTGACATTAAAACCAAAGTTTCTTGTCACCGGCATTGCAAAGAATTCCAAGCCCTGAGCGTTTCCTGATACCGTATAAGCGGATTCAGGATGAATATTTGGAACATTAGACCAAAGCAACGCTAAATTCCTGCCGACTAATGAGATTGATGCCGACTCAAATGGGGTTTTCGCCAACAAGCTTCTTGGAATGGTATATCCAAAAGACAGTTCTCTAAGCTGAATAAAAGAAGCATCATAGACAATGTTCTCTGTAACTTGAGCATATCTAGAATAGTAGTTATTCAACCAATAGTTGTCAGGGTCTCCTGCTACAGCGGGAATATTCCAGGTCCTCGCCTCTCCATCTCTTGTAACCCCGGACACGGACAGACCTCCTTCACGCCCAACCAATGTCTCCTGGTGCAAACCATTTGAGTATGCAAAAAAGTTGGTTCCGGAAACTAGACTGCCACCATATCTCATATCAAACAACACCATCAATCTAAATCCTTTGTAAGCGAAATTATTGGATAATCCAGCTGATACAGGGTGTCTACCTTCAGCCAATGTTTCCAATCCGTCAGTCCAGACAGGTAAGCCATCATCATCATACACTTTCTGACCATCAATTGTTAAATGCTTGAACCCTGCAATCATTCCAAGAGGCTGACCTACAATATGACGGATTCTTTCCCTTCTTAATCTAGACTCATCCAAGTTGATGAATTCAATTGGATCGCCCGCTGCATTATTCCCCAAACTGAGAACCATACTTTGGTTATTCGCATAGTTCAAAGAGAAATCCCATTGAAAATCCCTGCTACGAATTGCCGTTACATTCAATAACAACTCAATTCCTCTATTTCTTAATTCACCTATATTAACTATGGTAGAACCAAAACCGGATGTTGCTGAAATACCTGTTGCCAAAATGTCATTGGTTGTAGTTCTTTCATAATAAGCGACATCAAGGCCTAATCTGTTATCGAAAAATCTCAAATCAGCTCCAAATTCGTATTCTGTAGACAAGTATGGCTGAAGTCCGTCGTTTGGAATTGATCCATTATTGATCTGTCCAAGGCTACCTCCCAAATGTCCGGCTCCTACCAATCCATAGGTCAGGTTAAGTGCATATGGATTTGGTGCACCACCACCTGTTTGGCCCCAAGAAGCCCTTAATTTTGTGAATGTGATGGCCTTAGGCATTTCAATCACATCACTTAATACAAAACTAGTACCTACTGATGGATAAAATAGCTTGCTGTTTTCTGGAGCCAGTGTGGAAAACTGATCTTGTCTGGCAGTAAAATTCACAAATAAGAAATTTTTATATCCGAGATTAGCCGATCCAAAAAATGAATTTATCCCCCACTCGGAGAAATCATATCCGACGGACGGATTAGCAACATTTCTAACACTATGAAAAAAGGGAACTACCAGTTCATTTCCTCCCCCTCTTAACCCTTCAATCGATCTTCTCATTCTGTTGGCACCTATCATCGCATCTATGGAGAAATCTCCTATGTCTTTTTGTGCGCCTATGAACAAGTCCAAGTTATCCTCTCTAATGGTTCTTTTCGTGACGTTATAATCACCAAGTGGCTTGTATGCAGTTCCATAAGGTTCAGACGAATCATCAGTCCTTGCTTGAAAATCTGTACCTGCTCGGCCCATAATGTACAACCAATCAGTAAGATCATACTTTAGAGATACCTGCCCTAAAACCCGATCTGTAACATCTTCTCTGTAGAATTGGTGTGCTGCCCAATAAGGGTTAGTTTGAAACACATTTTGTTGATACCGCAATTCTGTTAAATTTTCCTGTGCTCCCAATTTTTCTCCTGGCCCTCTCATGGCAGAGAATGGAAGATTACCTGGCCTATTCAAAACAGCAAAATTTGCGTTTCCAGGTGAATCTGAAAGTCTTGGTCTGTTCTTCGCATTTTGATTGGAGTACTGTCCACTAAAGTCAAGTGTTAATCTTTCCCCTAATTTACTATTGATATTGACATTAAGGACTTTCCTTTTGAAGCCTGCATTTGGCATGATATCTTCATTTTGCAGATCAGAGTATGCAAATCTGTAAGTACTTTTCTCGTTACCCCCACTCAAAGCAACAGAGTTATTTAAAGTCATTCCTGTTCTATAAAAATCGTTTATGCCTTCTCCAGTATGGGCATAGGGTCTTGATACGCCATCAAACTGTATAGAAGGTGTACCATCGTACCTAGATCCCCAATGACCTTGACCAATTTCAATTGCTTCATCAGCAGTCAAAGGCCTAACACCATCTCTACCAGGACCATAGACTCTTTGATAATTTGTCAGATCCCATGCCCTATCGAAAGTAATATTACTATTCAAGGAAACCCCAATACCCTTTCTGGCTTTACCAGACTTGGTCGTAATCAAAACCACACCATTTGCCGCACGGGCACCATATAAGGCAGCAGCTGCATTACCTTTCAAAACAGAAATACTTTCAATATCATCGGGGTTAATCGATGCTAAACCATCACCGCCGTCATTACCACCCCACATACCAGCACTCCCAAGATTCCCTGTCTCAATAGGCATACCATTTACCACATATAAAGGCTGGTCGTTACCTGTTAAAGAAGAACCACCCCTTATGACAACTCTTGTAGATCCACCAGCTCCAGTAGCTGGAGGTGAAACATTTACCCCGGCAATTTTACCTGTTAAAGCATTTCCTAAGTTAATAGCCCTGGACTCGGTAAATTTCTCACCACCAATTTGTGTGACTGAATAACCTAGTGCTTTTTTATCCTTTTCCATTCCAAAAGAGGTCACTACTACTTCAGCCAAATCTGACATGTCTTCGTCCAAGGTTACGTTCAATTCGGATCTGTTTCCCACCAATATTTCCTGTGGAGAAAATCCTATGAAAGAAAATACCAATGTTGTGTTGTTTGTCACCGAGATAGAATACCTACCATCCAAATCGGAGGTGGTACCAACATTTGCCTGTCTATCCAAGATGTTGACCCCTGGAATGGGCTCTCCTGAGGGATCAACTACTGTCCCTGAAAGTACGCGGGACTGAGCCAAAGCTTCTTGATGGAGAAATAACCCCAGCAGTGCCACGAACATAATTTGTACAACTTTTTTCATAAAACTTAATTAAGAAGGTTTTTTTAACTAGATGTTTCTGTTAAAGAATTAAATTGACTAAAATTGCTTATTGATCAAATTTCTATCAATATAAATGCACATTAATTAGAATTAAAAGCATTACCAACGGACTTTTTACAGGATTAAATGTAAATAATTTTATTGAAAAAAAAATTATATAAGCGGAATTAAAAGAATTTTTTTTAATCTATCTAAATAAACATAAGAAATATTTTAAAATTAAAAAGTAAACTTCTTTAATTTTTTTATTAATCAACTGCCTGTTTTTATATATGAAATTAAATAAAACTGATAAAAATTGCCCTTAATTCTAATTCTTGAATTTCCAAGAACACCTTTCACTAAAAATATATATAACTAAAAAATTCTATAAAGCAGGATTATAGAATAAAAAAATCTTCCCCAAGTCTATAAAATAAGGGCTGCCGAAAAAGTTAGAAATAAAACCATTTGGCCACTTCGGGAAATTTAATTCAAATTAAGGGATGGCTTTTTGCAAGTATAATATTAATGCCTGTTTTGGATTTAAACCTCTCCTACTTTTAATGCCTTGACAGCATAATCTACAGCCCTAGCAGTCAAAGCCATATAAGTAATAGATGGGTTCTGGGTTCCTGTTGAAGTCATGCATGCCCCGTCGGTGACGAAAACATTTTTTGCCTGATGCATCTGATTCCAGCCGTTTAAAAGGGAAGTTTGCGGATCTCTCCCCATGCGCACACCCCCCATTTCGTGAATATCAAGACCAGGTGCTTGTTGGGTATCATTGGCACGTATATTCTTGCAACCAGCGATTTCCAACATCTCTGAACCCTGCTCAAAAAAGTCTTTCAGGATTTTTTCATCATTACCGTCGTAATCCACACTGACTCTCAATAAAGGAATTCCCCATTCGTCTTTTTGGTCTAAACTTAAGGCCACTTGACCGCTTTCTTTTGGAATAGTTTCACCCTGCATCATCATAAAGACGTGCCAAGGACCAGGCTCAGAGTTCTTTTCTTTGAAATCAGGACCAAACGGGATTTCTCTTGCTCCCCCCCAACCTCCTCTTCCTGCAGTAAAGAAGGTCATATAGCCTCTTAAAAAATCCATTTCCTGCTTTTTAACATTTCTGAAATTGGGCATCATTACCGCTGTAGGTCTCCTTCCAAAATAGTATTTATCTTCATAGCCATCAAAAGAAGCCGAAATATTACCCCGGTAATTATGGAACGCCACATACTTTCCCAATAAACCATTGTCATTGCCCAGTCCATTTGGGAATCGATTCGAAGTGCTGTTGAGAAGAATTAGGTTGGAATTTAATGCGGATGCATTTAAAAAAATCACTTTTGCAAAATACTCCAATACTTCTTTGCTTTCTGCATCAACAATCCTCACCCCAGTAACTTTTTCTTTCGCATCATCATAAATGATGGAATGAACCACCGCGTCTGGCCGAACAGTTAAATTCCCCGTTGCCGCTGCAGCTGGCAAAGTAGCAGAATTGGAACTAAAATAAGCCCCGAAAGGACAACCTCTATAACATTGGTTTCTGGCCATGCACTGGCCTCTCCCCATTTTCAAGTGGTGATCGGCAGGTTCAGTCAAATGCGCACAACGACCGATCATGACATGGCGGTCTTTGTAAGATTCCAAAATCCGATCCCTAATTACCTTTTCGACACAATTCATTTCCCAAGCTGGAAGGAATTCACCATCAGGCAAGGTCTCAACACCATCATAATTTCCACTGATGCCAACAAATTTTTCGACATAACTGTACCATGGCGCAATATCCTCATAGCGGATAGGCCAATCCACTGCAAACCCATCTCTCCCAGGCGCTTCAAAATCATATTTGCTCCAACGCTGGGTTTGCCTAGCCCAAATCAAAGACTTACCACCAACCTGATATCCACGCACCCAGTCAAAAGGTTTGTCCTGAATGTATGGATGATCCTTGTCCTTTACAAAAAAATGCTGGGTATCTTCTTTGTAAGCGTAACACCTGTTAACAACAGGGTTCTCTATTTTATCACTCAATGGGACATGATTTCTATGAGGCATCTCCCAAGGTGCTGAAAGCATCGTGGGATAATCCCTTTTATGCTCCACATTCCTTCCTCTTTCAAGCACCAAAGTTTTCAATCCCTTTTCACATAATTCCTTGGCAGCCCAGCCGCCACTTATTCCTGAACCTATTACAATGGCATCAAAGACATGGTCTTTCATTGATCATTTTTTTTATTCATACCTCAAGGACTCAATCGGATCCAATTTACTTGCCTTTCGTGCAGGGAAATATCCTGAAGCCAGACCAACAATAATGCAAATAATAAAAGCAATAAAAATCCAAAACCAAGGGACCAGGAAACCTCCCGGTCCTATGGCATTGGCCACAATATTACCAATTCCAATACCCAAAATAACTCCCAATATGCCTCCTAAAATACAAATTACAATAGCTTCTATCAAAAATTGCTGTCTAATCCGTAATGGGGTTGCCCCAAGGGCTTTGCGTATACCGATTTCTCTGGTTCTCTCTGTAACAGAAACCATCATGATGTTCATCAAACCGATAGCAGCACCAAGTAGGGTAATAAAACCAATAGTAAAGCCACCTATCCTGAGGTAACCAGCAACTTCTTCCAAACTTTCACCAACAGATCTGCTCTTTACAATTTCAAATGAATCTTCTTCTCCTACCCTATCTTGTCTGATCTTTCGCATCACTCCGGTAGCTTGTCCCATTTCGTAATCCATCTTCAGTGGGTCTGATCCACTTACCGTTAAGGTATACCGAAAAGTCCCCCTCGTATCCAGTCTACTGGCATTTTCAACAGGAATAAAAATTGCTCTATCGGGCCCTGGCCCACCTCCGACACCACCCTGCTTTTCCAAAATACCGATAATCGTATACCTCCTGCCATAAACGGTGATGTAATCGTTCAATGGTTCTTCATCATTTCCAAACAGCGTTTCTATAATATCAGTCCCTACAATACAAACATTATTACCGTATTGGATTTCAGTATTACTGAAATTTCTACCCTTTTCTATTTTTATCCCTTTGATATTGAAGTATAGATCATCCACACCTGTTAACCTTACATTTGGATTGGATTTTTTTGAACCCCTTTTCACTTCTGCAGCTCCGGTAACTGTGATGAATACGGTGCTTGGTGCTACGGTATTGAACTCATTTTGAAATTTTATGGATTCCCTATAATTTAAAATAGGAAAAACTTTTTGGGCCCTTCCATCCTGTACTGCAGGACCTCCGGAAGCTCCTTTGGAACGCACATCAAAATTACTGGCACCCAGACCAGCAAAACTATCTTCAATTTGGGCCTTTATTCCGTCAATTGCAGTTAACATTCCCACCAAAGAGGTAATGCCAATGGCAATGATGGTCCCTGTCAATATGGTCCTCAGTAAATTGACCTTTACCGAATTCAATGCCTCCTTTATATTTTCGATCAGATTCATGTTTTGTCCGAATTGGAACAATAAATGGTAAATAACTTTGTAAAAAGATTTAATATTAAAAAACTTCCATGAATTATTTTAATCTAACTGCAATTTTATTACTACCCCATCTCAATGCATCCGATCACCTCTCAGTTCCAAGCCTTCCATAACCTCTGCCTCGTAGGCCAACCATTCATCCCAACGTATATTGACTTTTTCCAAATCATAAATACTCCTGGCCAATTCAATGAAGTTCACATAATGACCAGCTTCAGAAACCATCAGTTCAAAATAGAATTTTTTCAGTTCCTCGTCCTTGATGGCCTGCGAGAGTAATTTAAACCGTTCACAACTTCTGGCTTCTATCAATGCATTCATGAGAAGGTATTCTGTCAATTGCTGTTTCCTACTCCCACCCTTTTTTACAAATTGGGAAAGTTTCAGTACATATTCATCTTTTCTAGGCTTATCCAAGGCATATCCTCTTTTCTTCAAATGATCCATAACCCGCTCAAAATGTCCCCACTCCTCAGCTACTACAGGGGTAAGCGTTTCGACCAATTCCGGAAAATCAAAAAAATTGACAATCAGAGAAATACAGGACGAAGCTGCCTTTTGCTCACAATAAGCATGATCTACAAGAATATCTCCTATACTCATCTCCGCTATATTTACCCATCTTGGATCTGTGGGTAATTTCAGATGCAACATCTTTTGTTTGGTGCTTTCCTCCCAACTCATAATTAATCGAATAATGGCCAGCTAATTCCTACATCCAGAACCCTTCTTAATCCAGTGTAATAGGGTGTAACGAAATAACCTGGCTGCTCTAACATATTAATATTTAGATGATTGAACCTTACCAAAATCCTGGTTCGGTTAATCCTTGCGTTCAAAAAGAAATCAACCACTGGATATGCAAAGACATTGAAATCATTTTGGAGGAAAAACTGCTGCATGGCAGGATTATAATTCATCGCAAAATTATCTCCTCTGTATCTGCCCTCCAAACCAATCTGTATGAAAAGGTTATCATTAAATAATGGGCTATCGTAATATATCCTTGAATTTATTACCCAATCGGGGATTCTGAAATTATCCGCAGAAGATCCTGACAAGAGGGTGTAATTGACTTCAGATTCCCAAAACAATTTTTTACGGATATTGAACAATGCCTTCAATCCAGGTATCAACATAAAGGCATCTCCAGAAGCCTGAGCTGCCTGCTGTTGTTCATCAAAGAATACAAAATTGTTAATCCTGTTTATGGTTACGTTAGGCCTCAGGACCCAGTTGGGGAAATCAAGTTTCACCATACCTTTTACCTGATCTACTCCTACATTGCGGAAATTATTGGTCCATTGATGATGATTTCCGAAATACATCATCTGCATGGAGGTCGGTTTATATATTGCCTTGGTATAGGAAGCTTCCAGCCAGGGGGAGATAAATAGCCCTTGAACCCTGAAAGCACCTGGTAGTAAATATTCTCCTTCTGCTTCAAAACGCCACTGTTCGTTGATTTCCCCCCTTAAAGCACCACCCAAAAAAAGCTCATTGAACCTGTTGGGTGCATTGAAAGTAGGGCTTCTCATGCTGCCTGATCGAAATCTTACGAAAGCTTTATAAAAAACAGGGCCTAAATCCCCTTTGAAACCTGCCTCATTTCTCCATTCCGTAAAAGTATTCAGGTTTCGGGTGGTATCCTGGTTGTTAAAACGCTCAGGATTAAAATTGACAAAAAATAAAGAGTCCGAAGTATTCAGGTTGGCGAAAAAGGAAACCTCTTGTTTTTTCCTATCGAAAATATGATATACCTGCCAGCCCTTGACCAATTCGTACTCATGGTAAAGATGAACTTCTTGTCTAAGGTCTGTGGCACGGGCATTTCTCAGCCAAACCTTGGCGTCTTCATAGGCAAAAAGAATGGAATTCTCATCAAATTCTTCAGGGACAATACCTCCTTGTTCATTGACCTTATGCTTCATCCTTGAAAAATTGGCCAATAGGAAGTATTTTTCATTTTCTGACCTGTAATTGGTATGGAAGGAATAACTGTTTTGATCCGTCAAGTTGTCATCCCTTGCATTGGGGTTCAGCGTTTTCCTTGCCCTTATAGTATTCAGGTTGAAACCCACATTCCATCTTGGGTTGACATTCCTCGAAAATGCCAGATCCAGCATATTCCTGTTTCCCCCACCCCAAAATGCATTCATCTGGGTGAAGGGTGATTTGGTATCAAAATATTTCATGCTGTCCGAGGCATTGAAATACAAATCGTATACATGAAATCCTGAGGTAGTTCCAATCATTCTTGGTACCTCATAAAAAATGGGCATGGCAGCACTGCCAATATTCCCTAAATCCTGATACATCCATCCTGTCTTGGCTACAGGTTCATAGTAATGGAAATTATTGAGCAGGGTATCTATTTCATATTTCTTAAGCCTGTTTTTCCGGACATCTTTCTCGTAAAAGTACAAACTGGTTCTAGGACCAAAAACCATTTTTGTGGAATCATCAATGAGTTTTTTCCTCCCCCCATCTTCTGCCTGCCTCTGGCCCTCTTGCTCTGCACCCTGCCGCTGGTCCTGCATACCTGGTGGTATTTCCCGCTGTTGCCTTTGGATAGGCCTGGTAGGATTCTGAGCGAAAACTTCAGATAATCCCAGCATTAAACATAAAAATACAGCTATTCTAATTTTCACTGACCCCGGATTTTTCCCCAACTATAGTTTCTACTTTACTTGTTAGCCAAGAAAGGCATTCTTTTTCCATCTCTATTTTGATGGGTAGCACAAAAATCGGAATTTCTGACAAATATTTATCGAATGCGGAATTTTTAAGTTTTACAGCATCCTTTTCCGTAGTTAAAATCATGGTATCTTCAAGGTTTCCTGCCTTTTGTCTAATTTTTTCCAGGTCCTTTATTTGATAATGATGATGATCTCCAAAATCAAATCTTCCTATAATTTCGTACGCCTGGCTTACCTGCTTGAACAACAAGTCATCATTGGCTATTCCCGAAACCAAAACCACCTTTTTTTTCTCCTGTAAGAATCTTGGATTTAAGGGATAAGGCTGTCCATATCCTATTTCTGCAAAACATATTTTGGCATCCGAATATTTTCTTATTTTGGAGCAGTACGCATCTTTCAATTCTTTTTCAATCCCAGGAGGAGTTTTTGTCACTACCACCAAATCGGCTCTATGAGCACCCTTGGCGTTTTCTCTTAACGTCCCCAAGGGCAATACCTTGTCTTTGAAGAATGGTTTTTGAAAGGTGGTCAAAAGGATATAGAAGTCAGCCGCTACATAACGGTGCTGGAATGCATCATCTAATAGAACCAACTGCGTCTCTGGTTTCCTTGCCATAATTTCAGTAATCGCCATTACCCTGTCCTCTCCTACAGAAACGGTTACCTGATTACCAAACTTTGAAAAAATCTGAAAAGGTTCGTCTCCAATATCCTTAGGGCCCAAGTGTTCTTCGGCAAGTATAAATCCACTGCTTTTACGCCCATAACCCCTACTCAATGTCGCTAGCTGATAATCTCGTTGGAAAAGTCCAATAAGCAATTCCACCATTGGTGTCTTTCCGGAACCTCCCAAATTAAGGTTTCCTACGACGATTGTAGGCACACTAAAAACCGTACTTCGCTTAATGCCCCTGTCAAACATGATATTGCGTAAAGCTGTCACACCATCATAGAGCAAAGAAAAGGGATAAAGCAAGGGCCTATACCAGCGCATCGGTTAAATTTCTTAATTTTGGACAAAGTAAAATAAAAATTATGGTTTACACGATCCAAGACATTGTTTCTTACCTTGAAAAAGTCGCTCCCCCCTCCTATCAGGAATCTTATGATAATGCAGGTTTGATAACCGGAAACCTCTTGGACAATGTGACAGGGATTTTATGCAGCCTGGATGCCACAGAAGCAGTTGTAGAAGAAGCCATTTCTTTGGGCTGCAACCTGATTGTAGCCCATCACCCAATTATTTTTAAAGGGTTAAAAAGCCTGACTGGGAAAAACTATGTAGAAAAGACAGTAATAAAGGCCATCAAAAATGACATCGCTATTTACGCAATTCACACTAATCTGGATCATGTAGCTCATGGCGTAAATAAAAAAATTGCTGATAAAATAGGCTTGGTCAACACCTCAGTTCTTGTTCCCAAAAAAGCACTCCTTTCAAAGCTAGTTACATTCGTCCCCGAAGAAGACAAAGAAAAGGTCCTTTCTGCACTTTTCGAAGCAGGAGCGGGTGAAATAGGTGAGTATTCTGGCTGTAGTTTTACCGCTTCCGGGAAGGGGACCTTTACTCCATCAGACCAAGCCAACCCGCACAAAGGGTCAAAAGGAAATCCACATGAAGAACCGGAAGTGAGGATTGAAGTTTTATTGCCTTCTTTATTAGAAAGAAAAGTATTAAGCGCACTGAAGCACGCGCATCCTTATGAAGAAGTTGCTTATTTTCTGCAGAGGCTTGAAAATGAAAATCAACTGGTAGGAGCAGGAATGCTAGGAGATTTACCATATGCAATGGATGAACAAGAGTTTTTGAAAGCACTCAAGATAAATATGGAACTTCATGTCATCAAGCATACCCAGCTTCTTGGAAAACCGATTAAGAAAGTAGCTGTCTGTGGTGGTGCGGGGATTTTTCTTTTGCCACAGGCAAAAAGATCGGGGGCAGATATCTTTATCACCTCAGACATCAAATACCATGAATTCTTTGATGCTGAAAATCAAATTGTTGTATGCGATATCGGGCATTATGAAAGTGAAATTTTCACAAAAGAATTATTGGTGGAGATATTGTCGCAAAAATTTACTAATATTGCACTCTATTTGACAAAAGTAGTTACGAATCCCATAACTTACCTATAGTACATGGAAAGTACAGTTGCACAAAAGCTTGACGGTTTATTAAACCTTCAAAAATTAGATTCCAGACTCGACGCAATTTTTAAAGTTAGAGGAGCCCTTCCAGAAGAAGTCCAAGACCTTGAGGATGAAATAGCAGGATACGAGACGAGACTAGAGAAATTCAATCACGATATCATTTCACTAGAGGATGATATCAAAAGATTCAAAGAGAATATTAAAGAATCTGAAAAGCTGATTAAAAAATATCAGGAACAGCAGATGAATGTCAGAAACAACAGGGAGTATGACGCCATCACCAAGGAATTGGAATTGCAGGACCTGGAAATTCAAGTCTCCAAAAAGAAAATCGGTGAAGCCCAAGCTAAAATCGAAACGAAGAATGTTGACGTTGAAGAACTGAATGATCATCTAAAAGAAAGACAAAAAGACCTTTCCAATAAAAAAGATGAGTTGAAAACCATAGTTTCAGAAAGTGAAACAGAGGAAAACAAGTTAAAGTCAGACAGAGAAAAAGCTGTCAAAAAAATAGAAGATAGGCTGTATAAGTCTTACACCAAAATCCGCAACAATGCCAAAAATGGTTTGGCTGTGGTTATGGTAAAAAGAGGTGCATGTGGCGGTTGTTTTAATGTGGTGCCACCACAAAGACAGGCCGATATAAGAGAAAAGAAAAAACTCATAGTCTGTGAGCATTGCGGAAGGGTATTCGCTGGAGTAGAAGACGAAATCGAGGAAGAACCAGTAAAGAAAAAAAGAAGCAGAGCTTAACAAATACAAAATTAAAGCCCGATTTATTCGGGCTTTTTTCTTTTTTTGATACGAAATATTGATTTCAAACAATTTTTTGCATACCACGTATTTATTTCATAGCTTTCCCCTTATGAAAAAGTCACTCTTTATCATATTATTCCTATTTGTTTACACCTTGGGCTTTGCAAATAACCCGGGAGAGAAGACTTTTTTGGTTCTTTTTGACAAGTCCGAACTAAAAAATCACAAAACCAGTACCGATTATATAGAAATGAGCCTGATGAATATTTTCAAAACTAAGGCTTACACTGGCAATTCTGATGCGGCAATTTTGGTGAAAGTACCTTATGATAATCTTGATGAGTGCCAGTTAGGCTATATTTTTGTAAGGCTCAACAACAAAACAGTAGTTCCCCTACAAGACATTGCCTTAAAAATCATTGACTTGGATCAGTCCAAAAACACTTTCAATTACCTGCTTTCATCCCTTGATGAAGAAAAGCTTATCAAGAATAAGAAATCTTCAAAAGCACTCAAAACAACTCCAATTCCTTAAGGTGTTCTCCGGAATTGTATTTTTCTATTCTGAAAGCACCTAAAGCATTTTGATGGAGTACATATAGCCCTAAGTTTTGGTGTTTGAATAGATCCATATGCCTGAGGTCGTAACCAAGCATAATGCTAAGTAGGACCCGCATTGCCCTTCCGTGCATACAGATCAAAATCAGTTCTTCTGGTTGAGCAAGGATATAGTCAATTCCCCTTTTCAGTCTTTTAGCAACAATATTAGGGCTTTCTCCCCCTTCTATGGCGTAATCTAAATTGCCTGAAGACCATTGCTCCAACATGTGTTCATAATATTTGTTTTCTTCAGGAGTCATCGGGACCCCTTCATACCTTCCCCATGAAATTTCATTGAGTGCTGGCACAGCTTCATGGGCTATACCTAGCTTCAAAAATCCATCAACAGACTGTTTTGTTCTTTGAAGTCCGGTGTAGTATACTTTTTCAAAAGGTATATTTTTATAAAAATCAAAAAATGCTTCTGCCTGACGCTGCCCGTTTCTATTTAAAGGCGCGTCTATACCACTTCCTTGAACCACTCCCCTGAGATTATAATCAGTCTGACCGTGTCGGACAAGGTAAATTTTTTTACTTACCAAGATTCTTTATTTTTGTTTGCGATTCCAAAGAAAAGACTTTTATCCTAAAATACATGATATTTCCCCCAAACCTTGACCTCAGCACCCTCAATAACTGGGGGAAAAATACCATGACCGACTTTTTGGACATACAATTTACCAAGATAGGTGAAGACTTTTTGGAGGCTACTATGCCCGTGACTGACAAAACCAAACAACCTTTGGGACTGTTACATGGTGGGGCAAATGTGGTATTGGCTGAAACTTTGGGAAGTGTAGCTGCCACATTGACCGTAGATAGAAAAAATCAATATTGTGTAGGCTTAGAAATAAACGCAAACCACCTCAAATCCGTAAAGAGTGGATTGGTAAGAGGAATTACCAAGCCTATTCATTTGGGAAAAAAAACTCAGGTTTGGGAAATTAAAGTATATACAGAATCCGGTGATTTAAGCTGCATCAGTAGAATTACCATGGCCGTTTTGGATAAAAAATAACATGCAAAAAGCAGTAGATATAGCCGTTTGGAACTTAGAATATTACTTGGGTTGCCTGATAGCCTTGGAAATGCAAGAAGGAAATCATATAGCTCTTTGGCGAAAACCTAAATCCAATGTACTTGAGATCATAATTGATCGACAAAAAAAACCTAAAAGAGTTGAACTGAATATTGAAGACCAATCTCCAGGTTTTATTGTCCACCCTTTTGAAGACCAGGTGGACGGAAAAGCTTTTTTCTTGGAAGCGGATACTTATTTTCAAATTGACCTCTCTATTCCGTTTGAAGAACAGGCTGATCAGATAGCTCCTCTTAAAAGAACACTGGATGCTGACCTGATAAAAGCAGCTATCCGGCAGGGATTTGTCAAATCAGATGAAGATTTGGACCCAAAGAGCAGCCGAGCATGTTCTAAAAAAGACTTTATTGAGTTGGTAATAGAAGGAATTCAGGCGATTAAGAGCGGGCAACTCGTTAAAATTGTACCTGCAAGACTGAAGAAGAAGGCTTTGGGCAAAGATTTTGATTTGATCCTTTCCCTTAAGAGTTTATTGTATTCCTATCCCAACGCATTCATCAACTTTTTCCATATACCTGGTGTAGGGACCTGGCTGGGCGCTTCGCCCGAAATCCTGATACAGACAAAAGGGGATGCTTTTTTTACCATGTCTTTGGCAGGAACCCAAAAGGCCAAAGGAGATAACCCCATGAAAAACGCTGCTTGGACCCAGAAAGAAATAGAGGAACAGGCATTGGTAAGCAGGTATATTGTAGATTGTTTTAAAAAAATAAGACTCAGGGAGTATGAGGAATTGGGGCCAAAAACCGTGGTGGCCGGTAACCTTTTGCATTTGAGATCAGATTTCAAAGTAGATATGAAAGCAACCAATTTCCCCCAATTGGGTTCTGTGATGCTTAAATTGCTCCAACCAACTTCTGCTGTATGTGGAATGCCCCGCAACAAAGCATTTGATTTTCTAAGAAGATATGAAAAGTTGGATCGCTCCCTCTTTGCCGGCTTTATAGGCCCTGTAAATATTGAAGGGGAGACTTGCATTTATGTCAATTTACGTACAGCAAGACTCACAGAAAATGAGGCCTATTTGTATGCCGGTGCCGGTGTAACAGAAGATTCTGTCCCTGAGAAAGAATGGGAGGAAACTGAAATGAAATGTGAAATCATCGGAAAACACTTAAAATAAACCCCATTGATCATTCAGCCCATTATCGATCTGGCGGCCCTCTGCGCCAAAAAAGGAATCAAACATGCAGTTCTTTCCCCAGGATCCCGCTGTGCTCCGATAACCTTGGCTTTTGCCAGACATCCTGAAATCCACAGCAGGACCATTTCTGATGAAAGAGCTGCGGCATTTGTGGCCTTGGGCATGGCACAGCAGCTGGAAAAGCCGGTAGTTTTGGTCTGTACCTCGGGTTCTGCTGCCTTCAACTATGCACCGGCTATTGCAGAGGCCTACTTCCAGCAAATTCCCTTAATTATCCTTACAGCAGATCGCCCTCCTGAATGGGTCGATCAATGGGACGGACAGACAATCCGTCAAAATGAAATCTATGGCAAACATGTAAAAGGATTTTTCCAGTTCCCGGACGAGTTTGGCCATCCTGACAAGGCATGGCATGCCAATAGGATAGCCAATGAAGCCATGAATATGGCCAATGCGTATCCAGCAGGGCCAATACATATCAATATCCCATTGAGGGAGCCATTTTATCCTGAGATTGGAGAAAAATTTGAATTTGATAAGGAAGTAAGGTCTTTTGATTATTTCCAAACAAATGGACAGCTCTCCCAAGAAAGCAAACAAAAACTGGAAAGCTCACTGTCGCAATTCAACAAGGTTCTCATTATAGCAGGTCAACAAAGACCCAATCAAAAAATCCAAGAAGTGATAGAAGATATTGCTGGCCAAGGCTTGGCAGTGGTAGTGACAGACACCATTTCCAACCTGCAATCTGCTGAAAGCATTAATTTTCACGATCACTATATAGGCAATTCTCAGTTCCATGACGCATTAAGGCCGGATCTGATTATATCTTTTGGGAAATCCATCATTTCAAAAAGTCTAAAACTTTTCCTGAGAAAATCAAAGGCCACGCACTGGTACATTCAACCTGAGGGATATAGCCCCGATACTTTTCAATCTTTAGGAAAAGTAATTGCCTGTCAACCCATATCTTTTCTGAATTTTTTTAGGGAAAAGGGAAGGTCAGATATGGATTTTGTGAAAAAATGGGCAGCTATGGAAAATCAGGTCAAAAACAAGATCGATGCCATGATGACTCAAGCTCCCTTTGGAGAATATAAGGCCATTGGGACTTGCCTGAAATATATTCCTGCCCAATCAAAACTGCATTTGGCCAATAGTATGGCGGTAAGATATGTAAACTTCTTTGGACAAAGAGCACAGGAAATTATCTGTAATAGAGGGACCAGCGGAATAGATGGCAGCAACAGTACTGCAGTAGGATGCGCCTTTACTACCAAAGACCCGGTAACCCTCATTACTGGGGATATGGCTTTTTTCTATGACAGAAATGCTTTTTGGCACAACTATCCCATGAATAATCTGCGGGTAATCCTGCTTAATAACCATGCAGGAGGAATATTCAGATTGATCGATGGACCAGCCAAACAACCTGAACTTGAGGAGTATTTTGAAACAAGACAAAGGCTTAGTGCCGGTTATCTGGCCAAAGACTTTGGCTTTGATTACCATTTGGCCAATGATGAAAGAAGCTTAGAAATGGGATTGAAGGATTTTTATGCCAAATCTATCCATCCAAAAATTTTGGAAATCGAAACCGATAGTACACAGAATGCCAAGATTCTGAAATGGGTAAAGGAGAAGGTTGCAGAGGATTTAAGTGATGCTTAAATCTTAAATGCCCTCATCAACCCTTTTTCTTGACAAGCAAGGCTTCCAATTCTTCAAGCGACTTGTTTTTGGTTTCCGGTACAACCCAAATGACAAAAACCACGCCCACTGCTGCGAAGACACCATAGATCAAGAATGTGACACTACTCCCGAAAGTATCCAGTTGCCATGGGAAAAACTGCTGCACCAGGTAGCTGATTAGGGAATTGATAAACCCAACAAAAGAAATGGCTGCACCTTTAATATTGATGGGAAACAATTCAGAAAACAAGACCCACATCACAGGGCCAATAGAAATGGCAAATGAAGCCACAAAACCCAAAATCCCGATCAAAATGAGTGCTGAATTCATGCTAATGGCTGCAGTGATGGCCTCAGATTCATAAGCGAGGGCAACAGATTCTCCCAGATTATTCCTCAAAGCTTGTTTGAAACTGACATCATCAGCATAGATTACATCGGCCATGGGAGCAATCCTCTCCCTATCCAAGCCTTCTGGAAGCATTGCCATCTTATCGTCCGTCAGCTGATAAGTAGCCTTTCCAAATCCATAGGTGAGCAACCCCATACATAAAGCGATTCCAATCAAGCCACCTACCAGCAGGGGTTTTCTTCCCAATTTATCAATAAACAAGATTGCCAGCACGGTAAAGGCCAAATTGGTCAATCCAACCAAAATTGCCTGAATAAATGAAGCATCAGTACCTATTCCAGATTGTTCAAAAATCATGGGGGCATAAAAAAACACAGAGTTTATTCCCGTAATCTGCTGTAAAATGGCAATAACAATACCTATTACCAGGACCAAGCGATAGGCAGGTTTGAAAAACTCCGTTAGCTTTACTTTTTCCTTCCCTTTTTCTTCATGAATACTTTTAACGGCATCATTGATTTGTTTTTTCGCATCATTCACATCAGTAAACTGATTCATAATCATGATAGCCTGATCAGTCTGCCCCTTCATCACCAACCAACGTGGACTCTTCGGGACAAAAAATAAACCTGCGAAATACAGCAAGGCCGGCAATAACTCAAGTCCAAGCATCCATCTCCAGTTCCATTTTTCGAAACCCAAAATGATCGCCCAGTCTGTATCCAAAGCGGCAAGCTTTAGGATCATATAATTTGTAAAAAAAGCAACCGAAATGCCGATCACGATATTTAACTGATTGAAAGACACCAACCTTCCTCTCATTCTTGGAGGAGCTATTTCTGCAATATACATGGGTGCCAGAATCAAAGATGCCCCTACCCCAAACCCGCCAATCATTCTCGCTATGACCAAGCTCAGGAAATCAGGAGAAATGGCGGAACCAAGCGCACTGACAGCAAAAAGTACAGCAGCCCATTGTAGGACTTTTCTCCTTCCAAACCGATCACTTAATGGACCGGAAACCATCATGGCCAATGTGGCAGTGAGTGTAAGTGAGGCTACGGACCAGCCCAACTGAAGTTTAGTAAGACTAAACTCTGGTTCAATAAACTTAACGACTCCAGAGATCACAGAAGCATCAAAGCCCATCAAAAATCCCCCCAAGGCAACGATCAAGGCTATCCTTATGGTATAGAACTGTGTTTTAACCATATTTATTTTGGATTTAGATTGCATTATCAGAATTTTATTGATTTAAAAAAAATAAAATTTATAATAAATTTCTTAAACCAAATAACCAATACAAAAAACACAACAGCAGAAATCTAAAATTTAAAACCTGTGATTTTAAACCTCTTTTAACTTCAAAGCCAAAAAAAGTCCCAAGCCAAGCAAGCCTACAAATACAAATAGCATTGCCTGAATCCCAAAGAAAGAAGACAAACTTCCCAAACCTGCTGCTATCAGGGTGAATATTCCGATCATGGTATTGGACAAAGATACGTAAAGCGGTCTCTCTTTTTCCGGGGCAAAGTCTACCAGATAAGTTTTCCTGCTCAACCTTGCCCCTCCATGTGCCATCACCTGAACCAAGAAGAGTACGGCGAATGTGTAAATATTCTGCAAAGATTCCGGCCAAAATGGAAACAAAGCCATCAGGGAAATATTGACCATCCCCAAAACAGAAACCCAGACCATCAGCTTACGACTGGATTGATCGGCAAACCTGCCCCAAAATGGGCTACTGATAATATTGGCTATTCCAGCGGCTATCACCATCACACCTAAATTATTTACTTCGCTGCCCAATTCTTCTTTTCCCAAGACCACAAAAAAAGGCTGCGCCAATGGAATTGCCATCAGAAGCCCTCGGGTAAAAATAAAGCGTCTAAGATTGCTGTCTTCTTTCCAAAATTTCCAGGCATTTTTGATTTCATTTACTGGAGACCTGCCTCCTTCTGTAGCTCCTCTTTCTTCTACTATCAAAGCAAACAAAAAGGCGGAAAATACCCATAGCACTGCTCCGGACATCACCAACCAAAACAACATGTTTTGATCCTGTCTACCTTCCAGGTCCTGAAGAATAAAAACACCAGCTATCAAAGTCAAAATACCCCCTATGGTGGACCGCATAGCCAGCAACTGTCCCCTTTTCCCTTTTGGGATGGTTTTTCCTATGACATCCTTGAAACTGATGCTTGCCACCCCACTTGCCAAACTGAAAAGCAGCAAGAGGCTCAAAATCAAAATTCCCGCTCTATTCCCCTCAGTTCCTAAAACCACAAAAGACATGGCAAACAAAGCCAAAGCTTGAATCAAAGCTGGAATCACCCAAAACCACTTTCGGATGGCATAAGCCCGGATTTTTGCAGATACAAACAGTTGGGGCAGCAAAGAACCGGCATCTTTGATAGGTACCAAAGCCCCGGTAAAGAGATTTGGTACGCCTAAAGCTGCCAGAATCCAAGGTAAGGTTGTTCCTGGACTTACCAACTGCTCTGCCAATTTGGAAAGGGATCCACTGAAGACATTTTTGAAAAAGTTCCCCGGAGTTTCTTTGCAGGATTTTTCGGAGATCGCCTCGCAGGCCCTTTCTTCCCCTTCATCAGTGATCAGTTCGTAGGCTTTAGGGACAAAAGTTTGTTGGAACATGGCCAAAAATAAGAAAACCTTTCCTGCCAGCTAAACTTAGTTGCAGAAAAGGTAAACTGAACCTGATCAAATCTCAATTATTGAAAAACCCTTTCTTGAGAAATAAAAGACAAAGGATTGTCAGGAGAAGATTTCTTATATTCTTGGTAAAGCAATACTATCAGGGAAATTTCAAAAACAGTAAGAAAAAACAGTCCCGGAAGAGCGAATACCACAGTCATAAAACTGATTCCTGTCAACATACCCAAAGCACCTACAATAATATACATAGTGCCTTTTTCCTTGGAAAGATAAAGAAAACTTGTTGCAAACAGCACATAGACCATACCTGCCATCAATGACCTTAAGAGAAGTCCGGAAACAATGTCAATTCCCATCCAATAAGTCACAATATCTTCCAGAATGATAGCTCCCGTCAATATCATCAGAAAGATGGCCATGACTTTCAAAAGCAAATTTGAAAAAGCTTGTCCCAGTTTATAAAATGCCCCTGTAAATAGGATGAAGAAAACCAGTACTGACATTTTGAGGATTGTATAGAAATATCCAAATCCCTCAGAAAAGCTTGACTTTTCGATAAAAAGCTGAACATCTATCACAGACTCCACTATGGCCAAGATCAAATATATGATACCTGCGATAAAGGAAAACCTGAGCCAAGAATTTAAGTTGCTTGGTTGGGACACTTCTTCCTTTTCCAACTGAAGATTTTCTACTTCTTCTGGCCTAACTTCCAATACTTCCAATATAGCTTTTACAGTAAAATACCTTGGGGTAACTTCCCCTGCTTCAATCCTTTGAATGGTGCGCACATTGATATTGCAGCGCTCCACGAGTTCTTCTTGGGTCAATCCTTTGGCCCTTCTCCATTCCAGGATTTTCTGGCCTAATAGTGGTTGTTTCATGTTCATCAGATTTTGTTTGACCATGGCAAGTTGGATTGATTTCTACAAATATAGCCCGAAAAATGGGAGGATTTCACCCGACATTTGCACGGCATTTTGGAGAGAGGCGAGAAATTAGAGGCGAGATGCTAGACTGCTGACCTTTGAGGTTTTCAAAACCTCGAAGGTCTTTTCTCGAAAAAAAGACCCATTGGTTAAATTCACCGCGACGAAGAAACCAGAAAAATTCCCGTCTTCAGACTGATACTATATCAAACCCTAAACAAAAAATCATATCCAATTAACCTTCTTATCTTTTTGTCCAAAGTCCAAAGCTTAAGCTGGTTTTTTCTGACAGAATGGATGATCACAGCGTCTATCAAGCCAACCCCCTCATTGATCAAATTAAGTTCATTGGAAAGCATTCCTGCCTCAATAATCAGCAATGGCTCATCGATCAATGGAACATTCGCCACGAAATCCATGATCATGTTAATTTCCTTTTTGCCTTTGGCTCCCTGAAATAACTCTGCAAAAATCAGCTCTAAGCTCCAAACTCTTCCGTTTTCCAAGAGTTCTTGACAAATTGAAAAGTACTCCGAGTTCCCTCTTAAATATTCAATCCAGATTGAGGTATCAAAAACAACTCCTTTCATTTTCTATTCAACTCACGCAGTTCTTGGGCCGTATATTTAAATTCCAAAGGTTCGCTCAATATCATTCCTCCCAATGCTTTTATTTTTTGAGATCGGATATAAGAATGTAAAGCAATTTTTAAGGTTTCGGTGATGGTTTCTGCTTTGGAAAGCTCCATCGCTTCGGCTATCAAATCATCAGGTATGATTGCTGTAACTTTCATGATTTCATCTTTTTTATAAAAATACGATGATGTATCGTATAAAGATGAAAGTTATAAAAAAAATAAAATAAGCTTGAGTAATGTTAACTCTAATATTTAAAGGTTATCACTATCGCAAAATCATTGGAGGTACACTTACGAAGAAGAGTTATATCAGATCCAATAAATTGTTTACTGCCGACCACAAACTGATTCTTTATAAAATCGGGACAGTTGATATTTCAATTCAAAAAGAAGTAGTGGAACAGACAATCAAGACACTAACTGAATAGATTTGGCTCTGCAATATTTCGACGTAGACCTAACTTGTCCGCCGTGGCGGATATCTACCATATTTCAATATATTTCACGAAGTATATATCATTTCAATAACCCCAAAACCTTAGCAACAGCCGGATTCCTATTCCCCTTTTTCCAAACCGCATACAATTCCGTTTTTTGTTTGATTTTATCCAGCTCAATTAACTTCACTTTCAGATCATACCCTTGTTGTAGGGATGTTGGCACAATGGCGACTCCCAATCCAGCCTCCACCAATTTGAAAATGGTCAGGGCATGTACAGACTTGTGGGTAATGCGGGGTGAAAAACCTCTATCCTCACAAATGGACATGATCTTAT
>NZ_SLAP01000167.1 GCF_007126775.1 Cecembia sp.
AACAAAAAAGAGCATATCTTCATACATGGCACCAAATCTGTTCTGAATATCATTGCCTGCAATTTCAGCTTGTTTGTTAAGTGCCAGCTGTACAGATGCTATTTGATTTTCTTTAAGCGCATTGAAAAAATTAATGGCCAGAAAAGATATTATAAAAATAACCCCAATGCCTATAAAAATAAACCAGCGGTAAAACCCCTTCTGAAAACCTAAATCATTTTTTTTGAGAAATTTATTCATCAGAATACCAAATCAAGGAGGATCCAATCTAAAACACTCATCCTTTCGGATAAAATATTAACCTGTAAACCATAATCTTTCAATAAATAATTTTTTTGATTGGCTAAGATAATCTCGGATGCCATTTTCCTCACCTCTTGACTTTTGCTTCTAAACAAGTTATAATCCTCCATTCTGAAACTGTCTGAGGAAATGGTCTGATTATAGGTGTGATTTTTCAAGGGTGGAAGGGAAAGGGATTCAATACCTCTAGTTTTTCCTGCTATCAAAGTACCGGTAGCATCAACGATAACAAAATTTCTATCAAATTTATCCAAATAATTTCCAATAATAGCATTGAGAGTAATATCAAAACCCAATACCATTTTTAGCTCATTTTCAAAATATACTGGATATATCAGAGAAATCATCCATCCACGCCCTACCGGGTCAATATAAATTTCATCAACCCAAACCGGTCGGGCATCGGGATTATTTTTTTCATCTGCCAAATAGTAAAAATTAAATGTTGTCAAATCCAATTGGGGAGTCAACATTCCCATGGCATCATAGGGTGGATATAACCTATTGAGGTGAAGATTACTATTGAAATAAACCTGAGAAACCATGTCATGGCGGTCTACAATTCCTTTAAACTTTTTGTCAAGAGAAGCCGTCAACACGATCATCTCAGAGATCCCATCCTTATCTGTGGCCAGATCAGATATGTATATTGTACTTGCTAAAGGATTATCTTTCCCTGCATTATTCATTGATCCTCTTTTGAATTCAAACTCATCTATCTCATTCTGAGCAAGAACCCTATGTTTACCAGCATATAATTGCTTAATTTCCTCTCCCAAGTTTATAATTTCTCTCTCCAAAACTTGGAGGTCATATTCGAAAAGTGAAACAAAAGCATTCATCTCTAAATAAATGCTGTCTTCCTGGGATCTCTGGGAAGGTCCGCACTGCACCATAGAAATAAGTAGAACCAAAAAAATTACTTCCCGCAATTTCATCTTTTCAAGCTTTTAATTTAAAGCTAAAGATTTTGTATCTGATTGTAAAGACTTTGTTCCATTTCTTTAAACCTGAGCAAAACCTCATCAAAAAAATGCCCTTCATAGAATTTATCCAAATCAGACTCTTCCAGTATGTCCATTTCAGAAACTTTAAAAGTTTGCTCTAATGGTCCCAATTCAAATTTAATGAGATACTTATTGTTCCAATTAAAAACAGAAACCCTGACCTCCTTTATTGAAAATTCTCTAACAACACGCATTAGGGCCTTTGAACTACAGATGAATAAGTGATTTCAGATTTTAAGGAAGAGGCTACCGAGCAATATTTATCCACGGAAAGAGCAACCACTTTGGCAAATTCCTCTTCTTTGGCGTCAGGCGAAACCAATACAAACTTCATATGAATGTGTGTATAAAAAGAAGGAACTCCATCATTCCTTGTACCCTCTACCTCAATAAAAAAATCCTCAATTGTCTTCCTTTTCTTTTTCATCATTAATACGGCGTCTATTGCCGAACATCCCCCTAGCGCAGAAAGCAATAGATCCATAGGTGATTGTGCTTTCTTATTGGGGGCATCGTACATATCAATATCTACCTGATTTCCCTGAAGGTTAGAGGCAACATATTCATAGTCCGCTTTCATTCGGACAGTCACATTTCTTTTACTCATTTTTTCTATTTTTTATGATGGCGGTCAATTAAAACCTGCATGACTTCATCGAGTTCAATATCCTTGGCCTCTAGAAGCACCAAATAATGGAATAACAAATCAGCTGCCTCTCCCAAAAAAAGAGATTTGTTGTCATCTTTTGCCTCAATTACAATCTCCACAGCCTCCTCTCCTACTTTTTGTGCCACCTTATTGATTCCTTTGGCAAAAAGTGATGCTGTGTAAGATTGGTCAGAAGGGTTATTTTTCCTTTCTTTTATAATATACCGTAATTGATCAAGAAATAAGGTTTTGCTGTTGTTGATTTCATCAAAACAGGTATCTGAACCAGTATGGCAAACAGGCCCGGCAGGTCTTACCTTTATCAATAACGTATCATTGTCACAATCTACCGTAATCGACTTGATATGAAGAAAGTTACCGGAAGTTTCTCCTTTAGTCCATATCCTCTTTTTGGTCCGGCTAAAAAAAGTCACCTTTTTGGATTCCAAGCTGATATCCAAAGCCTCCTGGTTCATGTAGCCCAACATCAAAACAAGATGACTGTCTGCATCTTGTATGATTGCAGGAACCAAGCCGCCTACTTTTTCGAAATCTATGTTTAAACTGTTCATATGCTTAAATTCTTTTAACACCAAGACAAAAGGATAAATTCCAATACCTTCGAGACTGAAAATCCGAAAATTACCTCAGCCCATCAATCCGTTAAATTCTAATTGCAACCTCTTCTGCTGCCAGGTATGCTTTCAAATTTGGGATGGGTATTTCTTTGAAATGGAAAATACTGGCTGCCAAAGCAGCATCTGCTTTCCCAAAGGTAAATACATCTTTGAAGTGTTTCATATTTCCTGCTCCCCCTGATGCGATAACCGGAATGCTCAACATGGAAGAAATTTCCGAAGTAATCTCATTTGCAAAGCCTGATTTGGTACCATCGTGGTCCATAGAAGTTAGCAGTATTTCTCCTGCTCCCCTTTCACAGACCTCTCTTGCCCAACCTTGTGTTTTCAGTAAAGTGGGTATTCTGCCCCCATGTGTATGAACGAAATCAATTCCATCTACATTCCTGGTGTCAATGGCAACAACAATACATTGAGAACCAAACTCCAAAGCCATCTCATTGATGACTTCTGGATGCTTGACTGCGGCCGAATTGATAGAAATCTTGTCCGCACCAGCATTTAGGAGTACTTTCACGTCTTCTACCGTAGAAATGCCTCCTCCCACTGTAAAGGGAATATTAATAGATTTGGCCACCTTTGTCACCAATTCCGCCAAGGTCTTTCGTTTGTCAACAGTCGCAGTGATGTCCAAAAAAACGAGCTCATCTGCCCCCTCATCAGAATAGATTTTAGCCAGTTCGACAGGGTCTCCTGCATCGCGAAGCTGTATGAAATTCACCCCTTTTACAGTCCTGCCGTCTTTGATGTCCAAACAGGGAATAATTCTTTTTGTCAGCATTTTTAAAGTACCAAGTACCAATTAAAATGTACAAAGACATTGAAAAGGTACAATATCGCGTTTAAAGTAAATACATATATCAATATCCTCTAATATTAGGAAGCAAAACTGGCCAATTGCTCAAGGGTAATCCTTCCTTCATAGTAGGCTTTGCCCACTATGGCTCCATAAACTCCTATTTTAGAAAGTTCTTCCAAATCCTTAATTTTTGAAACCCCTCCACTTGCAATAAGCTTGATTCCGGGAATTTCCGCCAAAATATCTTTATAGAGGTCAATGGATGGACCCTGTAGCAAACCATCTTTGGCCACATCTGTACAGATAACATAAGAAACCCCTTTGGCACGATATCCCTTGATAAACTCGATGAGGTCTAAGGCTGTGGTTTCCTGCCAACCGGATATAGCTATCTTTCTATTCTTTGCATCCGCTCCCAAAATGAGTTTCTCCCCTCCGTATTTTTTTAACCAAACCCCAAACATTTCAGGGTCCTTTACAGCTATGCTGCCCCCTGTAACCTGATGAGCACCTAATTCTAAGGCATCTTGAATGCTTTCATCAGATTGGACACCTCCTCCAAAATCTACCTTTAAAGAAGTTCCGGAAGCAATAGCCTTCAAGGTTTCCCTGTTGACAATTTTCTTTTGTTTGGCTCCATCCAAGTCTACCAGATGAAGGCGGCTGATGCCCGCATCTTCAAATCTTTTGGCCATTTCCAAAGGATTATCATGGTATTCTTTTTTTTGCTTGTAATCCCCCTGTGTAAGGCGGACACATTTGCCTCCAATGATGTCTATAGCCGGTATAATCTGCATAAATCCTTTTCCTTTTGATTTTATTTTAATTCAAGAAAATTTTTAAGTATGCGTTCTCCTACCATACCGCTTTTTTCTGGATGTGCCTGCATGGCATAAAAGTTATCCTTGTGCATCAGTGCAGCAAAATCTTGAATATAATTGGTGGTTGCGATGGTGTATTCGCTCAATTCACAATAATAGCTATGCACATAATAAACAAATGAGCTGTTATCCAAACCCCTTAAAAGGGGACTTTTAGTATCAAAGATATTATTCCATCCAACATGAGGAACTTTAAATGTTGCTGGATTCTCGGGGATAAAGCGCTTGACTTTTACAGGAAATACACCGAGACAGGCCGTATCATTTTCTTCAGAATATTCACACAGCAACTGCTGACCGAGACAAACTCCAAAAAATGGCTGTTTTAGTTCAGGAATTAATTTATCCAATTTCTTACCTTTAAGGTACCTCATGGCAGTACTTGCTTCTCCTTGTCCAGGAAATATCACCTTGTCTGCTTTTGAAATGGTTTCCAAATCATCAGTCAAAATTGCATCTGCTCCCAGCCTCTCTAGCGCATAGAGTACAGATTGCACATTTCCTGCATTGTATTTAATAACTGCTACTTTCATTTTTTAATTAAAAAGAGCCCAACAAAGAAGCCCTATTCAAGAGCGTTCTTTTTGTCAGGACCATCCACAAATTTCAATAAAAAAACGTCTGTGCCTTTGCGTCACAAACGCTTTTAGCCAATTTTCAAGCCTATCAATATGCAGTTTAGCGCTTAAAATCTTAACTCTGAGCTGCCTCTGAGAGCATTTCCTCCAAGACAGACTCAATTTCAGGAAGAGACTGATAAAGCTGTTCATAGCTGTCAATCACAAAATATTTATCCTGAAATTTATCCTTCCAATATGGAGTATTCATGATTTTTTTTACATTATAATCATAATGTGAGGGTTCGTCGGAAAGACTGTATTTAGTTTCTCCAGCCGAACTTAGAATTCCAGCCCCATAGATTCTTAGCTCTCCATTTTCACGGATCAATCCAAATTCAATGGTAAACCAGTATATTCTGGACAAAAGCTCAATGGCCCATTTATCATCGATATGCTTTAAAGCTATGCCACTTAACTTTTCAAGAAAATCCACATAAGGTTGATTGGTCAAAAGAGGCATATGTGCAAAAGCATCGTGGAACATATCCGGTTCTTCCAGGTAATCCAATTGTTCCATCTTCCTCAACCATGTCGATGAACAAAATCTCCTGTTATTCATCAGACCAAAAAACAGGTCGTCATCTATCAAACCGGGAACCACATGTATTTTCCATCCGGTGCTTTTTGACAATCTTCTATTGACATCAGCGAAATCTGCTATTTTGTCAGCAGAAAAATTGATTTCTTTTATCCCATCTAAATATGCTTTTGATGCCGCATTGGGCAGATTCACAATCTGCCTTTCAAAGAGGATTTTCCAGACTTTAAAATCTTCTTCCGTGTAAGCACCATAATCCTGCTTCATTTCTTTTAATCTTGGGTCGGAAAAGACCCAGTCTTTGGGTTTATTCATCATTTTATATTTGGGTTTCGGTATTTAGAAAAGTCCATAAATCCAAGTCATGTCCTCTTCTTATTTGTACTCCTATAATCCAATAAATGTTCCTATTAGTTAAGAATGATCCATTGAATTTTAATCAAAAATAATGAATTTAAATCTTTTGTTAAATAAATTTCTGCAAACGGCCGATTAAAGCAGATCGAAAGTTTTTCGCATTGCAAAGGTTTTTCTGATCCAATCTGCCAACAAAGCGCTTTGGGAAAAGTCCAATGTTTGTTGTCCATCAGAATAGGCCTTTTCAGGAATCTCGTGGGTTTCATAAATGATTCCATCCGCTCCGGCCATCACCCCAGCCAAAGCCATCTGGGGAACATACTCCCGAATGCCAATTCCATGAGAAGGATCAACAATTACAGGCAAATGGGATTTTGCTTTTAAAATAGGGACTGCATTTAAGTCCAGGGTATTCCTACTGGCCTTCTCATAGGTTCTAATGCCCCTTTCGCATAGAATTAGTTTTTCATTTCCTCCCGAAAATACATATTCAGCTGATTGCAACAATTCTTCTATGGTTCCTGAGATGCCCCTTTTGATCATTACGGCTTTGTCTACCTTGCCCAACTCATCCAAAAGATTAAAATTCTGGGTATTTCTGGCTCCAACTTGATAGATATCGGTATAGGGATACATATCATCTATCTGAGAAACCTGCATCACCTCTGTGACTATCTTAATCCCGGCTTCCTTAGCAATATTGTACCATAACTTTAACCCATCTATACCCATCCCCCTGAAGGCGTAGGGGCTGGTCCGCGGTTTGAAAACCCCTCCACGCATCATTCTGATTCCATTGGCATGCAAATGCCCTATTACTTTACGAATCTGTTCCTCAGACTCTATGGAACAAGGCCCTGCAATAATGGCCATATCACCGTCTTTAATATATACCCCATCTCCCAAATCGATTGTGGTAGGCTTGGCTTTCCACTTTTTGGAAACCAATTTGTATTCATCAGAAACAATGTGGATATCTTTGATTCCTTCTTTATGTCCTATCTTCCGAATATCAAAATCTTTTTTCCCAATGCCGATGAGATAATCTCCCAACTGGGTTTTTACCTCTGTAACCTTATACCCTATTTGATTGACTTCTTCGATCAATGAAGATTTTTGAACTTCACTGATGCCTTCTTTTAATTGGATGATCATAATTTATTGGATTACTGAGCTGATATAAGTTTTGATATCAACTTTAAGGTCTTTACTTTCTTTGATAGTCTTAATAAATGCACTGCCTATAATGGCACCATTGCTGTATGTTGAAGCGGTGGAAAATGTCTGGGAATCTGAAATACCAAAACCGATCAGTCTGGGGTTTTTTAATTGCATAGCTTTTACCCGTTCAAAATAAGCAATCTGCTCATCTGAAATTCCAGACCTTGCCCCAGTAATGGAGTGGGCTGACACCATGTAGATAAACCCATTGGAATGCTCATCAATTTCCCTGATCCTTTTCTCACTGGTTTGCGGAGATATCAAAAATGTATTTCTCAGTTCAAATTGATCAAACACGGCTTTATATTCATCCAAATACTGCTGCATGGGCAAGTCAGGCAAAATCAATCCATCAACACCGATCTCCTGACATTTTTTACAAAAGTTTTCCATACCATATTGGATGATAGGGTTCAAATATCCCATCAAAACTACTGGAATAGATACAGTTTTTCGCATATCCTTCAGTTGTTCAAACAGCTTCTTTAAACTCATTCCATTGTTCAAAGCGATCATATTGCTGTCCTGAATAGTAGGTCCATCAGCAATAGGATCACTGTAGGGTACCCCAATCTCAATAATATCTGCACCTGCTTCCTCGATAGCTTCCATGATGGGAAGGGTATCCTCTAACTTCGGAAAGCCTGCCGTAAAATAGATGGAGAGCACACGATCTTTTTTCTTCTCAAACAATTGATCTATTCTGTTCATATAATTCTATTTGCCAAATTCTAATCCTTAATAATTGATTACGTCATTTTAAAAAATTACCTTAATGAACCAATTGAGCCCCTAACTCCTCGATGGCTCTCACCTGCCCTGCAACCTGGCCTCCCTAATCGCTTAGCTCTCG
>NZ_SLAP01000187.1 GCF_007126775.1 Cecembia sp.
AGGTTTTTTATTTTATAAATTTTTACACCTGGGTCAGGAACAATTTCATATAAGGTGACAGTCGGGCCAATCGTCGCTTTAATTTCCTGTATGCCTATTTTAAAATTGACCAGGGTTTCGACAATTTTGTTTTTGTTTTCCTCCAATTCCTGTCTGGATACCGTGACTTTTTGGAAATCGTACTCATTCAATAAATCCAAAGTCGGGTATTGGTAATGGGGTAGATCGAGTTTGGGGTCGTATGGATCAAGGTTTTCAACTGCATCGGCAGATTTCTCTTCACCGGCCTGTGTGACCACCGAGAATTTTTTTTCCTCCTTGACCTCTTGAACCTCAGGTAAATTTTCAGGTAGATCCTCTGCACCCTCTACATTAAATATGGGAGAGGGGACGGGTGTTTTTGATTTGTTGTCTTCCTTATTGATTGTCCAGGAGTTGCCATCATCTTCAAGCACTGTCTCATCATCCAGGTCCAATTCATCTTCTTGGTCATGGACTGGGTCTTCCTTCCTTTTGTATGCAGGCTCTGACAAATCCTTAGATAGGTCTTCCTCTTCTTCTTTGCCAGGGGAAGAGAACCAGTTGAACTGATCAATATTGAAAAAGAAAACGATAAATATTAATAAAGAGCCTACAATCAGTATGAAAGTACCCCAGCCAAGAAAGTTTTCAGCCAAAATTCCCAGCTCAATACCAAAACCGCCACTCAGGTCACCCAAGCTATGGTAGCCTTCTGATTTTTGTACAAGGTAACCAGTCAACAAGCAAATCCAGAAAGTGAAAAACAAGGCAAAAGCCAGGTATCTTGAAAGGGAGTAAATCAGTTTTTTGAAAGCGACTTTAACGCCAAGAATGAAAATAAAGGGAGGCAGCAAAAAAGCAGCGATTCCAAACCATTTATGGATGAAGAGGTGTGAGACCTGCGCACCCCAAAAGCCCAGCCAGTTGCGGGCTTCTTCAGCAGTACTTCTAAGGTCTTGATCCATAGGAGAGACAACAATGTCCTGATCTGCCTTTCCTTCGAAAAGGTAACTTACAAATGCAAAAAGCATGAAAACGGACAAGGAGATCAGAATGATGCCAAATGTCAGGGGAATTCTTTTATCTTGGACAAAGGACATCGAAAACCATTTTCTATTGCCTGACTTTGTCTTTGATTTTGGTTCGTTCTTTTTCCTAAAAGTATTTGTTCTGGGTGTCTCTGAAGCCATTTTTGATGCAGTCAGTCTCTTTTTTGAATTGAAGATAATCGAAATTTATGGATTTACTTGACTTGTTTTTCCAAATATTCGGCCAAACCTTTTTTTATTCTTCTTACCATTGCGGGTCCCTCATAAATCATGCCTGTATATACTTGAACCAAAGAGGCACCTGCTTTGATTTTATCAATGGCATCTTGGGCAGTGAATATTCCCCCTACACCAATGATAGGAAAAGAATGATTGGATTGGCTGGCCAGGTATTTTATTACCTCTGTACTCCTTTTGGCAAGTACCTTGCCGCTAAGCCCTCCGGCACCCATTTTTTGCACCATTTCAGCCTTGGTCTGCAATTGGTCCCTGTCAATGGTAGTGTTGGTGGCAATTACCCCGTCAATGTTGGTTTCCTGCACTATCTCTATGATATCATCCAGTTGGCCTACGGTAAGGTCCGGTGCAATTTTTAGTAGGATAGGCTTGGGTTTATTTTTTTTGACATTGGCCTGCTTGACTTCCGTAAGCAGTTTTTTCAAAGGTTCTTTTTCCTGCAATGCCCTTAAATTAGGCGTGTTAGGGGAGCTCACATTGACCACAAAGTAATCCACATAAGGGTGTAATACTTCCAGGCAATACAGGTAATCCAATACGGCGTCCTCATTCGATGTGCTTTTGTTTTTACCGATATTTCCACCAATGAGGACATCGGAATTTCTTTTTTTCAGTCTTTTTACGGCATCTTCTACCCCTCCATTATTGAATCCCATACGGTTGATCAAAGCTTCATCTTTGGGTAGTCGGAACAATCTTGGTTGGGGATTGCCCTCCTGGGGTCTTGGAGTAAGTGTACCGATTTCTATGAATCCAAATCCCAAAAGCGCCATTTCGTCGATCAGTTTGGCGTCTTTGTCAAAGCCAGCAGCCAAACCTATTGGGTTTTTGAACTTCAGGCCGAATACTTCTTTTTCCAATATGGGGTTTTCATAATGAAAAAGGGATTTGATTCCTGGCCGGATTAGGGGAAGGTTAAAAGTTCTTTTGATCCAGGAAAACGTAAAATGATGGGCATTTTCCGGATCTTTTTTAAAAAGAATGGGTTTGATAATCGATTTGTACACGCTGCATGAGGTTAATGACGCCAGCAAAATTAAACGTTTTGGATAAAGTCTGGGAATAAAGTTTGAGGATCTTCTGAATTAACCTGCAATTCAATAGCTTGACACTTGAAATCAAATATTTTAAGGTCTGGAGAATAGACTTCTTTTGTTGTGGGACTCTAGAAGAAGAAATTCAAACCAAGGCCAAATTGAGAGATAAGGTTTAGTTTCAAGGTGCTTTGTTGGTTGATCGGAGATTCTTCCATCAAGTTAGTGCTTGTTGTGGTATTGTACTCGAATAGACCAGACTTTAATTCCAATCCAATGGTTTTGGAAACCATATAATGAAGCCCAAGTGATATCCCTGCGTGCCAGCCATCACCTTTGGTATCGTAGAACTTACCATCGGAATCTTCAAAGAATGGTCTTTCCCAGATCCTATTTCCATATCCTTCCAGGAAAAACGAAAATTTCTCGTCCAATACCATAAACTTCCTGATAAAGATTCCCGCGTAAAAATCCCTTGTAACAGTTCTAGCCCCGGAGTAACCTTCCATCGAAAGGGCATAGGTGCCCCTTCCCATTCCTCCATGGGCACCTACAGCTAAATTGTCCTGAATAAAATAACCAAGCCCGGGAAGTATTGTCCATACATTCTCCGTTTGATTGTCCTCATTTGGAAATTGCGGATTGATAAATGTTCTGTCAGTACTAACGCGATTGATACTGACATTACCTCTGCCCATGAAAGTACCTTTTTCGAATTGGGCAAAGACCAAGGTCTGGGACAGGATCAATAAGAGGGGTATGAGCAGCATCTTTTTCATTTATTCCTATTGATAAAAAAGTTGACCCCCAAAAAAACAGAAGTAGTATTCAAATCTACATTGAAATAAGAAGAGGAGATTTCTGTACTCCATCCTGGTGCTCCGGAACTTTTGGATTCATTCCAATTGAATCCAAAATTTATCGGAACTACCTGCAGTTCTACGGCTATCCAAGGCGTAGGAAAGAATGCCAATCCTGCACCAATTTGATAGTCCCACCTACGCACATTGCTTTCAAAAACCAGTGTACTGTTATTCTGATCAATGGAATTTTCTTGGTTACTACTCAAAAAGGCTGTGCTGAATTGTCCAAAGAATGCAAGCTTTTCCTGAATCGGGAAAAACTTTCTGGCAAAAGCCCCGGCTCCTATGTCGTTTATTTCTAATACACTGGTAGAAGGTGAGGGGGGCATGACTTCTACTTTACTATTGAAACTGGAAAACCTACCTTCTAATCCGACTACCCAAGTATCAGAAATAAAATAACCGACCCTCGGGTTTAAAGTAAATGTTCTTATTTCGTCTTGGCTTGCTGCACTGAAAAAATCGAAAGCTTCAGTATTTGAACGGTTGAAGTTTAGGGAGCCTCCAACCATTAAATTTCCCTTTTGGAGTTGGGCAAAAAGGGATGGTGTGTTGGCAAAACCCAGGATGATAGCAATGAGGGTTGTAAAAATTTTCTTCATAGACAGATCAGATGTAATTGGTAGATTTTTAACGTTAAGTTCAACTAAAAGTTTTGCTTTTATAGCAGTTCATTTCCTGACGCGCTGTTTCCACAGTCGTGTTTTATCCTAGTTATTGTTTTATGGAAAATTGAAAACTTTTGAAGAGGCGTTTTACAGGATATGCTGGGAATTATACTGAGTCCTTTCTACTTCCGGGGATGGAATTCATTGAGAACCTGCCTCAGGTAATCCCTGTCCAAATGGGTGTAAATTTCAGTGGTGGTGATGCTTTCGTGGCCCAACATTTCCTGAACAGCACGGAGATCAGCACCCCCTTCAATCAAATGGGTGGCAAAGCTGTGCCGAAAAGTATGGGGACTTACATTTTTTTTCAGCCCTATCGCTTCTGCTTGTTTTTTGATAATCAAAAAAATCATGACGCGGCTGAGTTTTTTTCCTCTTCTATTCAAAAAGACAAACTGCTCATGCCCTTTGGCGGGCTGCATTTCTTTCCTGAATTCTTCCAGATAAATGTTTAAGTATTTTAATGCATCTCTTCCTACCGGAACAAGCCGCTCCTTATTCCCCTTTCCTATTACGCGTAAAAAACCAACATCCGCATAAATATTTCCTATTTTCAGATCAGTCAATTCGGAGACCCTTAAACCGGAACTGTACAGCATTTCCAAAATTGCCCTATTCCTATGGCCTTCAGGTTCTCCAAGAGGAATACTTTCCAGGATTTGGTTGATTTCTTCATAGCTTAAGGTGTCAGGCAATTTTCTGCCAAGTTTGGGCGTCTCCAAAAGTTGTGCAGGATCTTCAGTGATTTTGTCCTCATACATGAGAAATCTGTAAAAAGCCTTAATGCCTGAAATAATCCTTGCCTGGGTATAGGCTGATATTTCCAATGCTGCCAAGCCATTCACAAAATACCGGAGATGTTGCAGTTTGACCGCTGTGGGACCCACTTCAGGAAAGTTATTTTCCATGAAACGGCTGAATTTATGCATATCTTGCCGGTAGGCAAGAATGGAGTTTTTGCTCAAGGACCTTTCGATTTTCAAATGATGCTCAAACTGCCTGATCAGGCTCTCCCAGTCCCTTCTTTTTTCCATCTTTAATCCCGATCGGGGCTAGTAAATCTACCTTTCAAAGGATTGATTTTATAACTGAAGCAAATAAATGTAAGATAAACCAGGTTGAATACTAAAAAGCCCATTAAGGATAAAAAAACATTTGGGTTTTCAGCTAACCAAAAGTAATGAATTACTCCCGGAATAAGTCCAGCTATAGCGCCTGAAAGTGCCAATGATTTAAAGGTCATTTGTTTCTTATTGCCCATAAAATGCAATATTGAAAATATCACATGAAAGATACACATTCTATTCAAAAAAATAAAAGCCTGAGTTATTGACTTAGTTTGGGCAATCTCCCAAATAACTGATACTTTTGTGGATTCATACCAAACAACCAATTAGCCTTGAAAATCATTGTCATCAATGGGCCTAATTTAAACCTTTTGGGAAAAAGGGAGCCTGAAATTTATGGGAATACTTCATTTGAGGATTATTTCCGGATACTGAAGGAGAAATTTCCTCAAATAGCGCTCAGCTATTTCCAAAGCAATATTGAGGGAGAGCTGATCAATAAAATCCATGAAGTGGGCTTTAGTTTTGATGCCATTTTGCTGAATGCAGGGGGCTATACCCATACTTCTGTGGCGATATCTGATGCGATTGCTGGAATTAAAACTCCCGTACTTGAAGTGCATATTTCCAACATTTACAAAAGGGAGGAGTTCAGGCACAAAAGTATTATTTCCAAAGAATGCGTAGGAATGATTTCAGGATTGGGACTGAAAGGTTATGAGTTGGGTATACATTATTTTCTTAATCAATATTAAACATGATAACATTTGCACCGGGACCTTCCAAAGTGTATGATAAGTTGCCTCAATACATGCAGGAAGCCTATCAACAGGGAATATTAAGCGCCAATCACAGGTCTGCTGTTTTTATGAACCTGTATCAGGAAACAGAAACCCTCATGAAGGAAAAACTGCATCTTCCCGAAGGATACCGGCTTTTATTTACTTCATCAGCTACTGAGAGCTGGGAAATCATCAGTCAATCCATAGTACAATCTTCCAGTTATCATATTTTTTCAGGATCCTTTGGCAAAAAATGGTTCAATTATGCCAAACACATTGCACCGACTTCTTTTGCCCACATTATTGCTGCTGAAGACACCATTGATATAGAGGGCTTGCAGATTGGTGAAAACTTTGATCTGATTGCAATCACGCAAAATGAAACATCCAATGCCACCCAGGTAAGCAATGCCAGCATTGCCGCCATTGCCAATAAGTATCCTGAAAAGATGATTGCGGTGGATACTACTTCTTCCATGGCTGGAATAGAGTTGGACTTCAAGTTAGCGGATATCTGGTATGCATCCGTACAGAAGTGCTTTGGGCTACCTGCTGGACTAGGTGTTTTATTGGTTTCTCCCAAAGCCATTGCTAAAGCCAAGGACAAGGGGGAAACAGGCAGGTACAATAGTCTCAATTTTATGTTGGAAAATGCGCAGACTTACCAGACACATTATACCCCAAATGTCTTTGCTATTTATTTGTTGAAAAGGGTCCTGCAGGACATGCAGGAGATCCAACATGTGGACCGGATTACAAGAGAGCGTATGAGGAAACTGGAGGATGCCATAGCCAATACCACTAAGTTTAGGCTTTTGATCCAAAACCCCGAAGCCAGGAGCAGTACGGTCCTGGCGGTGACCGGTAGGGAAGAATTTATCAGCCAAATTAAGAAAAATGCTGAAAAAGAAGGAATGCAATTGGGGAGTGGTTATGGTCCATTGAAGCCTTCAAGTTTTAGGATTGCCAATTTTCCGGCCATCACGGATCAGGAAATGGAGCGATTGATAACCTTCCTCAAAACCTATTAGTCATGTTTGATCTCAAGGAAATATTTTCAGTTACGCTGATATTATTTTCGGTGATAGATATTTTGGGCTCCGTTCCCATTATCATCAATCTCAGAAAAAAAGTGGGGCATATTCAATCAGGAAAAGCTACTTTGGCAGCTGGCGTCCTGATGCTCTTATTTTTGTTGATCGGAAAATCTATTCTTTCCTTATTCGGTATCGGGGTGGAGGATTTTGCCATAGCGGGAGCCTTGATTATTTTTGCATTGGGGGCTGAGATGATTTTGGGGATTGAGTTGTTTAAACCGGATCCGGAAGCATCTACCACATCGGCATCCATTGTACCCATAGCTTTCCCTTTGATTGCAGGCGCAGGTACTTTGACCACTATTTTGACCCTTAAGTCAGAATTCAGCCAATGGAACATTGCTGTGGGCATTATTATCAATTTAGGGATAGTCTATGCGGTTTTGAAGAGTACCAACTGGCTGGAAAGAAAGCTTGGCAAGACAGGATTGGACGTTTTAAGGAGAATTTTCGGAATTATTCTATTATCTATCGCCATTAAGATTTTCAAAACAGCATTGTCGGGAAGTGAATTGTTGTGATTTCTTATCCGGGTAAACAATTTGTTATGCAAGACTTGTCAATTAATCCTTTTTCTTTGTGCCATGATTATCATTCATACAGATGGGGCAGCCAAAGGCAACCCAGGCCCTGGGGGCTATGGTGTGGTTCTTCAATACAAGCAGCATAGGAAAGAACTTTCTGAGGGATTCCGGATGACCACTAATAACCGGATGGAGCTATTGGCTGTCATTAAGGCCCTTATGGAGATCAAGGTAAAAGGGATTCCTGTTACCATCTACTCAGACAGCAAGTATGTGGTGGATGCTGTGGAAAAGGGTTGGCTTTGGTCTTGGCAAAAAAAAGGTTTTAAAGACAAAAAAAATCCAGATTTGTGGCGCCAATATATCCCATTACACATGAAATATAAACCCAAGTTTATCTGGGTAAAGGGCCATGCTGGCCACCCTGAAAATGAACGCTGTGACCAATTGGCAGTATCAGCTGCCGAAAAACCTCATCTTCCTCCCGATCAGGGCTACGAAAATCCAGATGAGGGATCTATGTTTTAATCTGCTTTAAAAAAAATGTCCCAATCATTTTTTCAGTTCAAACAATTTGGAATCCACATGGACCGCTGTGCCATGAAAGTGGGTACAGATGGGGTAGTATTGGGCGCATTGGCAGGAGAGGAAAAGGCTAAAAATATGCTAGAGGTAGGTATTGGAACGGGAGTCATCTCATTGATGATAGCGCAGCGTTACGGGTCACTTGAAATTACGGGTGTTGAAATAGACATAGATGCTTGGGAACAGGCAAGTGAAAACGCCAGCCAATCGCCTTGGTCAGAAAGGATCAAATTCCTTCACCAGTCTTTTCAAGAATATTCTGACAGCGTATCTGAAAAATTTGACCTTATTGTAAGTAATCCACCCTATTTTTTCAATCACCTAAAATCCGTTGATCCGAAGAGAAATATGGCTTTGCACCACGAGAATTTGAGTTTTTCCGAATTGGTATCGGGAGTCAGAAAACTTTTGGCGCCAAAAGGAGCTTTTTGGTTGATTTTGCCTCCTGAAGGGATGAGGCAAATGGAGAAAATTGCAGCTGATCAGGGTTTGTATTTGAATAGGCAGATTTTTATCAGAGATAGGGCGTCAAAACCGATTTTGAGAACTGTTGGCCGCTTTTCTTTTTTACCTGAGAAAGAAGATGGTTCTGAACTCCTAATTAAGGATCAAAATGGCGCATATTTAGCCGCTTATTCCACCTTATTGAGAGATTATTTGCTGATATTTTAAGTTGGGTAAAAAAAAGAAAACACTTTTTCGTCTAAATTTTTTTTAAAACAATAATCAGTTAATTTTAGCACTTCTAAAAGTATAAAGTTAGCATGAAAATAAGATTTTCTGTTGTTTTATCCTGTCTTATTCTATGCGGGATTTTGTTTTTTTCTTGCGAAGAAGATTTTGATTTTAATCCCGCTGTGGTTACAGAAGATGTAATTTTTGCAAGTGGAGAAAGGCTGAGAATTTCAGGAAGAATAATAACCAACCAAAGGATAGAGGCAATTGATCATGGTTTTTTTGTTGCTGACAATCCCTCATTCAATCAAAGTATAAAAGTATCACTTGGGGATAGGCAGGAACCAGGACGATTTCTAGGAGAAGTATCCGGTTTGAATATAGATACAAAATATTACGTCAAGGCATTTGTTGATCTAAGTGGAGAAGTTCTTGAGGGAAATACCATAGAAATCCAGACGCTGACCCCTTCAGCATTTGATTTCACGCCCAATAATGGCCCGGATGGCTCTGTAATCAGTATTTCAGGCAAAAATTTCACAACTGATACTGAGGTTTTTTTTGGAGCAGTCAAAGGAGAGGTAATTGGGATCGATTTTGAATCAGTTCTTCGGGTGAGGGTACCTCCCATAGGTGATGAAGCTGTGGTTGCCATCAAGGTTATCAATCAAGGCAGGGAGATAATTCTCAATGGACAGTTCAGTTACAGAATAGGGCAATATACTAAAATTGCCAACTTTCCTTCCGCCATCAGGGTATTTGACGGGATATCATTACAGGAGGACAATATATTTTATTTTGGTAAAGGTTCGGACAGGGGGCAGGCTTTGAATTCAAACCTCTGGAGGTATCAGGTAGGAGATAGCAATTGGGAGCTGTTTGATTTTCCTGAGGGGGATTTTTGGAGGTCTTTTTCCAGCAAAAACTTTTTTGGTGGTGGGTTCAGCAGCATCATCTCGCCTCAGTCTCGCAGGGATTTTTTCCGACTTGAGAATGGAGTCTTTATGCCATTAGGGGATCTTCCCTTCAATGTAGCAGATGCAGCCGCATTTGAATTACAAGGGAATCTTTATGTGGCTGGTGGGTCATTGGGAGATATGATTTATAGGTATTCACCAGGTGATGTTGCATGGGAGATCGTGGGCAATGCGCCTTTTTCTATTGACTATACCCTGCTCAATTTTTCATATGGAAACCGGCAGTATTTTATCAATCAGGATAATAGTCGGATTTATGCTTTTGATGCGGTTACAGGTAATTGGGAATTTATTACGGTTTATCCAGGATCTTTGGGTAATGGGAGGGGAGTGGCTGTTGCTATCGGAGATAGGGCTATAATAGGTCTTGGTAATCGCTCATTACAGATGTGGGAGCTCGATTTGATCAACAATAACTGGATTCGGAAAAATGATTTTCCAGGTAGTGCAACTGAAAGAACAGAGGCTACCTTTCTTTGGGACGGTAAAATATATTTTACAAGAAGTGCAGAAGTTCAGGTGTTTGGAGTTCCAGGTGAATTTTGGGTTTTTGACCCATCGGGTTTCTAAATAAAATCATATGAGGATAATTTTATTTACAGCATTATTCATTTCTTTCACTTGTTCAGCATTTGCCCAGAGCAGAACGGTAGTGGGCCGTGATATCGGTGAACTGAAAAACCTTAAAATCAGTGGAAGAATTACGGATGAGATAACAGGAGAGGCGCTGGTGGGTGCCACCGTGACTGTAAGGGAAATCAATAAAACGGAAATAACCAATACCAACGGAAATTTTAATCTGGTATTGGACCGTGCTGAGTACATTCTTGAATTCAGGTATGTGGGCTATGAGACGATTGTATATCCCATAGTAGCGGTAGGTGAGGGAAGGATTAATATCACCATGATTCAGGAAGATTTTACCCTAGATGATGTGGTAATTTTTGGTAGGGACCCAGAGAAAAATATCAGAAGTACTGAAATGGGAGCGATAAGTGTCAGTATGAACACCCTGAAGGAGCTGCCACCATTTTTGGGAGAAGTTGATATTATCAGATCCGTGGCTACACTGCCAGGTGTTTCACAAGTAGGCGAGGCATCATCAGGTCTTAATGTAAGGGGTGGGGGTGCTGATCAGAACCTGATTATGTTTGCCGGCGCCCCAGTTTATAACCCATCCCATTTGTTTGGTTTATTTACAGCTTTTAACCCTGATGTGGTAAATGATTTCACCTTGTACAAGGCCATAATCCCTGCAAGATTTGGAGGAAGAGGTTCTTCTATCTTAGATATAGCACCAAAATCAGGAAGTCTTACCCAATGGGGGGGAGATTTGATGGTAGGGACAGTAACCGGAAAAGCATCAGTAAATGGACCAATTGTCAAAGATGTTGTTTCGGCACAGCTAAGTTTCAGAGGCTCTTATATTAATTGGCTATTGAATTCACTCAATAATCCGGAATTAAGGACAAGCCAGGCCAATTTCAATGATATCAATGGCATTCTATATGGAGAAATCAACGAGAACCATAATCTGACCTATAGCTTTTATAGAAGTTACGATGATTTTGCTCTAGCTTCTGATACGACCATATCCTGGACCAATCAAAGTCAGTCTGTACATTATTCCGGGAGGTTTGGTGAAAAGGCCGAGGTGGATTTGATAGGTTTTCATACCCTTTATGATTTCAGTATTTTCAATCAGTCAGGTATTAATAATTTTGACTTGGTGTCAGGAATTATTGATACTGGCCTCAGATTTAATTTTAGGTATAATTTCAGTGAGAGAAACAGCATCAGTTTAGGAGGGGATACCAAGAGAATTACCATTCAACCTGGTGAGTTGATCCCCGGGAGCAATGGTGAATCTGGCGTTCTTCCCCAAAAAGTTCAAAATGAATATGCCAATGAGTCTGGATTTTATTTTCAACATGATTTTGAAGTGGGTGAAAAACTTGGGTTTTCTTATGGGATTAGATATGACCTATATCAATATTTCGGTCCTAGGACCGTAAGAGAGTATAGTCCTAATCTGCCGATAAACAGTGGAAATGTTATTGGCGAGAGAACTTATGAAGATGGGGAATTGATTCAAACCTACGATGGATGGGGTCCCCGAATATCTATGCGTTATTCTATAGATCCTAAGACTTCCATAAAGGCAGGTTATAATAAAATGTATCAGTTTATCCACTTGATATCCAATACGGCCACTATAGCCCCTACGGATGTTTGGAAATTGAGTGATCAGTTTTTGAGACCTCAGATAGTTGACCAATATTCTCTGGGAATTTACAAAAACTTCAAAGGGAACATTTTTGAAACTTCATTTGAGGTGTATTACAAGGATATCCAAAATGTGGTAGAATACAAGGATGGTGCTAGGCTATTGCTTCAGAACAATTTGGAAACTGAAATTATTCCAGGGCAAGGTCAAGCTTATGGGGTAGAGGTGTATGTGAAAAAAAATCTAGGAAGGGCTACAGGTTGGGCAAGCTATACCTACTCTAGAGCCCTTAGAAGGGTGATTACTCCATTTGAGGAAGAAATTATCAATGATGGCAATTGGTTTCCTTCTAATTTTGATAGGCCTCATGATCTGACTTTGATTGGAAATTATAAACTCAGCTCCTTTACCTCTTTGTCAGCTACTTTCTTTTACAGTACGGGTAGGCCTGTTACTTTCCCTGAAGCAAAATTTGATTTTGCAGGCAATTCATTGGCATTTTTCAGAGATAGAAACCTTCAAAGAATTCCTGATTTCCACCGACTCGACCTGTCGCTTAATTTTAAGTTTGAAGGCAAAGGAAAATTTTATGATGGAGATTGGACCTTCGCTGTCATGAATGTTTATGGTCGTAAAAACCCTTTTTCCATCTTTTTCGCCGATCAGCCTGGGGCACCACCTCAGGCTTTCAGGTTAGCGATTTTGGGAGTGCCATTACCTACATTAAGCTATTCTCTTAAATTCTAAATCCATGCTCAAAAGGTTTATTCATTTATTTTATATCCTTTTCCTATTGCCTTTTTCCTGTATCGATCCTTACAATTTAGCTTTAGAAGAAGGAGAGCAATTATTGACTGTAGAGGGTTTCATCAATACAATGCCTGGCCCTCATGCTATCCGGCTGACACGTACGGATACTTATGGATCGGTATTTGAAGGGTTGATCAGGCCCATACGTCAGGCCCAGGTCAATGTGAGGGATTCGGAGGGGCTTGTTACATTTTTGGAAGAAGTAGAACCTGGTGTTTACCATACGCCAGTTGGTTTTCAGGCCCAGATAGGATTGAGCTATACTTTGCAGATCCAACTATTGAACGGAAGGCTATATTCTTCTTTTCCTGAAAAGGTAAACCCAGTAGCTCCGATAGATTCCGTTTCCATAAGAAGTGTGAGTGTAGCTACAGATAATCGGTTGCAGGATAGGGTAGGAGTGCAACTTTTGGCACATTTCAAAGATCCTGGAGATCAGAATAATTTTTATTATTGGAGAACTACTCCAGGGACTTATGTGGTGGTAGCCAATCCGGAATTATTTACCAATCCACCAAATCACCCTACCAATCCTAGAGGACCCAATCCGAAAGATTGTTGCGACATTTGCTACCTGACTGAAAATAACCGCATACAAAATTTTGCCATTGCTTCAGATGAGGACTTTAACGGTTTGGACACCAGACAGACCATTACCTTTATTGAGGACAATGGATCAAGGTTTAAAAGGACTTACAGGACAGAAGTATTACAAATGGGTATTACACAGAATGCACACCGCTTTCTGAGACTGGTAGATCAACAATTGAGCATTACAGGGAGCGTATTTGACCAGCCACCTGCCAATATCCGAGGCAATATGATCAGTTTGGATGACCCTGATGAGCTCGTCTTGGGTTATTTCATTGCAGCAGATGTTAAATCGCAGGTTGTGTATATCGATAACCAGGACCTGGAATTTCTGGCTACGCCAAGGATTATTGCTGATGACTGCAGAACGGTTCCCAATGCGACCCTGAATCCCCCTTCTTTTTGGAATCCACCCTCCAATTAAATTCAGCTTTCAAGCGTTGATTCTTTGAAAATTATTCCTTCTTCCTCAAGCTTATTGAGGATAGGGTTATAGAATTCGGCACTGATCGGTAGTCTTAAACCTCTGGACTGGATAGTTCCGTCCAAAAAAAGATCTACAGCCATGGCTAAGGGTAGTCCAACTGTTTTTGCCATTGCTGTATGCACCTGGTTTTCCCCTTTGCAGACCAAACTTGAGGTAATGGTTTTCAATCCTTCAGGTGTTTTAACTTCAAATAAATGCTGCATGACAATCATGTCTTTGTCATCGGGTTGTAGTGCCCATTTTCTTTCCAATAAATCCTGCAATAAACTGGCGGGACTGCCTTTGGTTTTGGACATGGGTATTTCTTCAAGAAGGCCCAACCATTTTATTTTCTCCATGATTTTTGCATTTACCGAAGGCAAAAGTTCATAGATTTTTTCTTCAATAGTTTTCGATGCATGGAATGGCAGGAAAGCATTGATAAACTCTCTAGCCGTAAAACCATCAGGTAAATCCATTTCAAAGGTATCGTCAGTCATGCCGAGTTGAACAAAAACATCCCAGCTCCCACAAAATCCAGTCCTTCTTAGCGTACCTCTCAAGAGGGTAGGAATATCTTGTAATCCATAAATCTTCCTGTAGGTCAAAGAGTCTCTATTGGGATAAGCGTCAAATCCACCAACTTCATCGAAGTGGACTTTTTCCAATCTTCTAAAGAGCATATGGTAGGGGATAAATTTGTATTTGCCATTGCGTATAAACCTGGACATTCCCTGTCCTGCTAAGACTACATTTCTAGGGTTCCAGGTGAACTTGTACTTCCATGGGTTGTCTTCGCTTTCAGGAGCAAGGACACCGCCCGTGTAGGATTTAAAAGCAGTTATTTCATGTCCTTTCTTTTTTTCATGATCAATTATCCGCATGGCAGACATATGATCAATTCCGGGATCCAACCCACATTCATTCAAAAAAAGCAGATTTTTGGAGGCTATTTCCTCCTTTAATCTGCGTAAATCTTCCGATTCATAGGAAGCGGAGAAAAAGTGTTTTCCTAGCTCAAGACAATCTTTGGCAATAAGCGGGTGTAAAAAAGCCGGAAGCATGGAGACAACCAAATCGGAGTTGGCGATTATTCTTCTCCTTGCATCCGTATCATCAATGGCCAATTCAACAGCTTTGCCAGCAGCGTGTCCATTTATTTTTTTCAAAGCAACGTCAAGTTGAAGATCGGCAACTGTAATTTCTCTATTTTTTTCCAGGGCAGACTTCAAAAGGTACTCAATCAAATAAGTGGAAGATTTGCCAGCACCGATGATCAGGATTTTCTTCATTTTATATTTTTCTATTGAATTGACAATACAAGTTGGGAAAAAAGAACCATGCTCAAAAGTGAGAAGGGATAAATTCCATGAAAAGTAACTTTCCGCTTTTTTTTTCGTTAATTCAAATCATTTTTAACTGGAAATATGCGCAAAAAGATTGAGATGAAAGTAGCGCTTGAGGTTTACCCCCCTCAAGAATGGTCTGAAGAAGATCGGGTACTGACTGAAATGGCAAAAAACATCATGCAACAGGCATATGCTCCCTATTCCGATTTTTTGGTAGGTGCAGCCTTGCTTTTGGAAAATGGAGAAAAGTTTGCGGCCAATAATCAGGAAAATGTTTCTTTTCCGGTAGGTGTTTGTGCAGAGAGGGCTGTGCTAAGTTATGCTACCGGCAACCATCCTGAATCCAGACCCGTAAAAATAATCATCGTTGCCAAAAAAAGGGCCTCAGATAGGTATGCAACAGTTACACCTTGTGGACTTTGTAGACAGACCATCAATGAGTATGAACTCAAGTTTGATAATGCTATCCAAGTCATGATGTTGCGACCTGATGGCAATCTTTTGGTAGCCAAAAATATTGAACAATTGTTGCCTTTTAGATTCAATGATTTAAATGCCTGATGAAAAACGCGATAAGATACGAGCATCAAGCCCATTTTAGAATTTCCCATTTGGTAAACAGGAACGAAAATGAAATACTTTTTGCCCTTCATGGTTACGGACAGTTATCTGAGTACTTTTTGAAAAAAATGAAGCCTCTGTTCCAAGAAGAGCGGTTGATCGTTGTTCCTGAAGCAACCAACCATGCCTATCTTGAGGGGTTTTCAGGAAGGGTAGGTGCGAATTGGATGACTAAACATGAGCGGGAGGCTGCCATTCAAAACAACAACAAATACCTGAATGCAATTTTGGATTCCATACTGGTCAAATACAATTACAGGCCAACTTTAAAAGTGCTTGGTTTTTCTCAAGGGGCGGCTACAGCTACCCGTTGGGTGAGCCAACTGACCATGCCTGTAGATACCCTCATTCTTTGGGGAGGAGGTTTTGCACATGATCTTAATCCAGAAAAATTCGGCAGCAAATTAAAGCAAAGTAAATGTTTCATCGCTTTGGGGGAGCAGGATGGCATGATAACTGAGGAGTCACTGCTTAAGCAGGAAGAGTTGATAAATTCCCTGAGTATCAAGGCCGAAAAGGTGCGCTATCCTGGAGGACATGATTTGGACACTGAGCTGTTGTCCCGCTTATTGAATATTTAGCTAGATATTTTAATGACAATAAAAAACTGTTTGATTTTAAGCTACAGTTAGTTAATTTTCTCAAAATTTTATGATTCATTTCAAATGCTTACCCTATCAGAAAAAGAAGTCGAGAACATAGCGGCACAGCTGCTCAAAGGAATGATCTGTTTTTATCAACTGGATAAGAAAAAACTCCACCACCTTCCCGACGATGAAGATTATTTCAATTATGATCTTACTCCAGAAGAAGAGGACATTCTTGACGAAATCGACGAGGATCCTGATAATTTTGCCGAGTTTACCAGAATGGAACCGGCTCAGGAGCATCAAATGATGGAGAATTTTGTGGAAAGAGTCGTGAAAGAGAGGAATTTTCAGGATGAATTATTCAATGCCCTGAGTAAGCCCAAAGCGGCCACAGCCTTCAAATTTTTAATTGACAGTTCAGGAAAGTACAATGAAAGGTGGAGCACCTACCGGCTGGATAAGTACAAAGATTGGGTGAAGGAGCAGGTTGACATTTTTAATGTTGCTGAAGAGTAAAATGTAACCGCCATTTGCGCTGCTTTTATGCAGATTTAAGCCATTTCCAGATTGTCTTATAGTTTATCTTGGTTCCATGAATAAGGATTCCTATGCGATAAATTTTCCCGGCAATCCATGTACTAAAAATGAATCCTATCACCAGGAGTGACATAGATAGTAGCAGATCAGAAAAGGGTATGCCATAACTCGCCCTTCCCATCATGGCAATAGGGGATGTAAAGGGGATTATAGATAGCCAAAAAGAGGCCTTGCTGTTAGGGTCATCCAATACGAAAATAAAGAGTCCTAAGTAGGCAATCAGTAAGGGAATGGTGATGGGGAGCATAAACTGTTGGGCTTCTGAGGGAGCGTCTATAGCGGCCCCAATGGCTGCAAATAATGCACCGTAAAGAAGGTAGCCCCCTAAAAAGTAAAAGATAAAGGTTAGTATCAATTGAAAGAAATTGATATTTTGAATTACCTGAATGGCTTGGTACAAACTGCTATTGGTAGGAAGTTGCTGGTTAAGTTCCGCACTGCCCATTTCCATCAATTGCTGCTGAGGCATCTGTAAGCCTAGGTAGCCGATCACAAACGTGGACAATGTGCCTATGAGAATAATCCAGATCAGAAACTGGGTCAGCCCTACTGCACCAATACCAATTATTTTCCCCAGCATCAATTGGAAAGGCCTGATTGAAGAAACAAGTATTTCAATAATTCTGCTTGATTTTTCTTCAATTACACCCTGCATGATCTGATTCCCATAGATGAAAATGAAAATATAAATCATAATGCCAGCCAGAAAGCCTAGAGCGTAATTGACCGTTGCATCGGCTATTTTTTCTTCTCCCGAAAAATCCAGCGTTACAGTTTGAAGGTTTACTTTGGTTCTATAAGCATCTAGTATATCCGGATCTATTCCGGCTTCATATAGTTTTTGTTCCTCAATTCTTCTTTTCAGGCTTCCTTCAATAAAAGAAGTCAGTCCCATACTAGGAGTCGAATTGCTATAATAGGTGATTCCTTTTGGATTGGAGATGTCCAGAGTAGGGATATAAATTAGCCCAAAACGTTCACCTTCCCTGACCATTCTTTTTGCATCTTCAAAAGATGTATTGGAAAAGGAGAATGCATATTGTTCCGAGCTTTCGATAAAAAAGAAGTTGTTTTCATCTACGACTTCAATGATACTCAGATAAGGCCTATCTACATCATCCAATGCAATCCATAGGAAGAAGCCCATAATTGCAGGGAATATAAGTGGGGTCAGCAAGGTGGCCAACAAAAAAGATTTCTTTTGGACCCTGGACAAGTACTCTCTCTTGATAACAAGCCAGACTTTATCCATTTTCGTGTTTTTTTACCTGTTGGATAAATATTTCTTCCATACTTGGTAGGATTTCTTTTAAGCCCACTACTTCTCCCAATTCCATTGCTTTGTGTAGGAGTCCATTGCTGCCTTCTTCCTGAAGAGGCACACAAAATGTGTCCACCTCTGTTTTTGAGATCAACTCCCAACCGGGAGGAATACTTTCAGCCATAAAGCCTTTTATTTTCAGTTCAAATTTGTTGGTCCGAAACTGGGTTTTTACATCATACAAGTGACCCGATAAGATCTTTTCTGATTTGTTAAACATGGCGATTTCATCACACAAGAGCTCTACAGATTCCATTCTGTGTGTGGAAAGCAGCAAAGTGACACCCCTTTCTCTCAGGGCCAATATTTCGTTTTTGATGAGTTCTGCATTGACTGGGTCAAAACCAGAAAAAGGTTCATCTAAAATCAGTAGTTCCGGTTCATGCAAAACTGCTGATATAAACTGTATCTTTTGGGCCATGCCTTTGGATAAATCATCAATTCGCTTATGTTTCCAATGGGCAATTTCCATTCTGTTTAACCAATTGTCCACTTTATATTGGGCTTCATTCGCAGACAGCCCTTTCAAACGCGCAAAGTAGATCAATTGGTCCCAAACTTTCATTTTTTTATACAGCCCTCTTTCTTCAGGCAGATAGCCAATATTTATGATATGTTCCCTTTTTAAGGGTTGATTTTTGAATAAAATAATTCCTGAATCAGGGTCTATGATTTGATTGATTATCCGGATAAGGGTTGTTTTACCGGCCCCGTTAGGACCTAAAACACCAAAAATTCTCCCTTTTGAAATGGAGAGACTTATATCACTAAGTGCTTTGGTACTCCCGTAGGATTTATTAAGATGCTGAATTTCTAAAATTTTCAAAGCCTTGGTTTTGGCTAAAATTAATAAAAGTTGGGGAATTATCTTATTGTCACCGAACCTACTGATACATCAATGTTTAAGCTCAACAAATCCTCAGCATTTTCTTTGTAGGATTTGTTAACGTAAGTCTTGTTGCCAATATCTTTCCAATTTTTAGGAATAGTTGTTCTGCACATCGCAGTGGATTTGATTTTAATAATGGTGGGTTGGCTATCGTTGAGAAACTGTAAATCAACTTTTCCTGCACCGACAGTGGCGGATACTTCGCTACCTTCAGACATCTTATCCGAAAAAATAAGGTTGAGGCTTCCATAATTGGCCTCAAATATCATGTGTTTGGCATTGGTAAAATTCAAGTGATTAGCCTGTAAAGTCCCCATATTGATACTTACAAGAATCGTGTCCATCTTCACGGAATTGGCCATTTTCTTACTGTAATCCAAGGAAATATCCGCACTGGCAGATTTGATAAGACAATTTGAAATGGGTAAGTGGGAAAGGTCAAAGTAGGCTTTACCTACGCCAAAATGAAAGTTCAAAGCGTATAGGTAATTTGAATTAAGGTTTATTTTCCAAGTGTGGTCAAAATCATTGTTTTGAACCGAAAAAAGCTTGTAAGAAAGGCTTTTACCGAGATTCTCGGATTCCACATTTCTATGGGTCAGTTCAGTTTTAAGGACCTGATCTTTTATTTGATGATTGAAGTCGGGAAGAATATTCACCTTGGAAAGCTCGCAGGTGATATGAACAGGTATATCTTCTATATGTCTTTTGATCTCAGAAATCCCCTTGTAAATATTGAAATCAACCTGAACAAGGTTGTATCCATGCTTTTCTTCTACTATAAACTCTTTGGACAATTGTGCCCATGCTCCCGCATTCCATCCATAGAATAGGCAAAATAAGAGTGAAAATCTGGTCAACATAGGGATAGATTACGGCAATTATACGTAAAGGTTTTGTTAATATAAAAAAAGCCGGAATTTCTTCCGGCTCCAAATTTTAAAAAAATTCTTTCATTTTGTCGAAGAAACTTTTTTCTCCTGTTCCAGGATCAGGACGAAAATTCTCTGCGTTTCTTAATCCTTCCAAGGTTTGTTTTTCCTCTTTGGACAGTTGCTTTGGTATCCATACATTGACATGGATCAACTGATCTCCTTTTCCATACCCATTAATGTCTTTTATACCTTTTCCTTTCAAACGAAGGATTTTCCCTCCTTGGGTACCGGGTTCAAGTTTGATTTTCACTTTCCCATCTATGGTAGGTACTTCAATCTGTGCGCCAAGTGCTGCATCAATGAAACTCACATAAAGATCATAGACTACATTGTTACCATCTCTTTGGAGCGTATCGTCTTCAATCTCTTCGATAACAATCAAAAGATCTCCTGGAATACCACCGGCAGTTTCATTCCCCTTGCTGGACATGCTGAGTTGCATACCGTCAGCCACCCCTCCGGGGATATTAATAGATAAGATTTCTTCTTTTAGTACCAGGCCTCTGGCATCTGCCTCTGCAGGCTTTTTGTCCACGATCTGACCATTTCCGCCACAGACGTGGCAGGTACTTGCTGAGACCATCTGCCCCAACATGGTATTCACTACTTTTTTAATCTGACCGGATCCTTGGCAGGTAGAACAGGTTTTGAAAGTAACGCCATCAGCCAAAACGTGTCGTTTTACTTTAATTTTCTTCTCAACACCATTGGCAACCTCCTTGAGGTTTAATTTGAGTTTGACCCTTAGATTGGTTCCTTTTTTTGCCCTTCTTCCTCCTCGGCCTCCACCAAAAAAGGATTCAAATCCGCCACCGCCAAAAATATCACCGAACTGGGAGAAAATATCCTCCATATTCATTCCACCACTACCATAACCACCGTTACCGCCTAGGCCCTGATGCCCAAATTGATCATAGCGCTGTCGTTTTTCTGGATTACTCAGCACTTCATAGGCCTCTGCTGCTTCCTTGAATTTTTCTTCAGCTTCCGGGTTATCCGGGTTTTTATCTGGATGGTATTGGATTGCCATTTTACGGTAGGCCTTTTTAATTTCCTCCGCTGTTGCACCTTTGGATACTCCCAATACCTCGTAATAATCTCTTTTAGCCATGATATTTTTTTAAGCTCCTGTTACTACTTTGGCGTAGCGGATTACCTTATCTCCAAGGGTATAGCCTTTTTCCACTACATCAATTACTTTTCCTTTCATTTCTTCATTTGGTGCAGGAATTTGGGTTATGGCTTCCTGCGTATCGGCATCAAAAGAATTACCTATCAAGTCTTCCATTACCTTCACTCCTTTGTTTTCCAAAGTCTTCACCAGTTTTTGGAAAACCAATTGGTTGCCTTCTCTTACTTTTACCACATCACTTTCCTTTTCACTGGCTTTGAATGCCCGCTCAAAATCATCGATTATTGGTAGAATTTCTTTGATTAAATCCTCAGAAGCTGTTGTGATTAGGTCCAAACGCTCTTTCGCTGTTCTTCTTCTATAATTTTCAAACTCAGAATATAGCCTGAGGTACTTGTCTTTTAGATCAGCTACCTCTTTCTTTAGGTTTTCTTCGATAAAAGATAGTCCATCATCTCCTACATTTTCTGCATTGGACTTGTTATTTGCTTCTCTAAGATCTTCCTGTTTTACTTCCTGTTCTTGAGAAGTAGTTTGCTCTTCATTCATAATATCTTTATCACTCATCTTTCTCAAAATTTAATAATAACACGTTATCAATAAATTTGCCATTGCGGTTTTACTGACAAACTGACACTTTATTGCTCGGTTATGGCCTGCCAAAGCATGTCTTTCAAGCGGTCTAGGTTGTATTGGCTCACAGCAGAAATAAATATGGATGGCAATTCTTTTGGAACATCCTTATTCATTTCTCCCATTAGCTCCTCATCCAGCATATCTGCTTTGGTGATTGCCAATAGCCGTTTTTTATCTAATAGTTCAGGATTGTATTTTTCAAGCTCCTTGAGAAGGATTTTATATTGAAGCGAGATGCTGTCGGCATCTGCTGGAATCATAAAAAGTAGAATGGAATTTCTTTCTATATGTCTGAGAAAACGTAATCCCAGTCCTTTTCCTTCCGATGCACCTTCTATAATTCCGGGTATATCAGCCATTACAAATGATTTATCATCTCTGTACGGGATGACACCAAGGTTAGGCACCAAGGTAGTAAATGGATAATCTCCTATTTCTGGTTTTGCTGCTGAAATACTTGACAACAGGGTGGATTTGCCTGCATTGGGGAAGCCAACAAGGCCAATATCTGCCAAGAGTTTCAATTCCAGAATGATCCATTCCTCTATTCCAGGTTCTCCCGGCTGGGCATAATGTGGTGCCTGATTGGTGGCAGTTTTGAAGTGATCGTTACCCAGTCCACCTCTTCCTCCAGAGGTTAAAATGACTTCTTGTCCATCCTCAGTAATTTCAAAACGGAGCGCCATTGTTTCAGCATCCTTGGCCACAGTCCCAAGAGGTACTTCTAAGATAACATCGTTGCCATCCCTGCCTTTTCTTCTGCCGCCTTCCCCTCCTTTGCCCTCTTCGGCAATGACATGCTTTTTATATTTTAAGTGTAAGAGGGTCCAAAGTTGGGAGTTACCCCTCAGGATGATATGCCCTCCTCGACCCCCGTCACCCCCGTCAGGTCCTCCTTTTGGAACATGTTTTTCCCTTCGGAAATGTACCGAACCACTTCCCCCTGCACCGGATCTGGAACAGAATTTTACATAATCGATAAAATTGCTATCAGCCACTTGTTTGATGGTTTATAAATAAAATTGGCCAAGCTTTGGAGCTCAGCCAATTGTATTATGCAAAGGTAAGAATAATTTAGAGATTAGTACCTGTCAATTACATTACAGATGTCCTGGAATATTCCTTCTATGGTTCCAACACCATTGACTTTTGATAATTTTCCCTGTTTTTCATAATACCCTGCTACTGGGAGTGTTTCATCCAGATAAACACCTATACGCGTAGCAATTTTTTCTTCATCCTGATCGTCTGCCCTTCCTGAGGTCTTTCCTCTTTCCCTGATTCTTTGTTTCAGGACTTCTTCTTCCACTTCCAAGGCTATCATTACCGAAATTCCAGAATTGTTTTTTTGCATCAATTTATCCAAAGCCTCGGCTTGGGCCACAGTTCTTGGGAATCCATCAAAGATAAACCCATTTGTATTTGGCGTATTGGCGATTTTATCATCGACCATACCAATGACCACTTCGTCAGGAACAAGTCTACCCTCATCCATATATTTCCTTGCCAACTTTCCGAGTTCAGTTCCCTCTCCAAGGTGTTTTCTGAATAAATCTCCTGTGGATAAGTGTGTCAGCTGGTATTTTTCAATAATTTTTTCACTTTGGGTTCCCTTTCCTGCACCAGGAGGGCCAAATAATACGATGTTCAGCATTTCTTTGATATTTTTTGATTCAACACTTTACAATTTTCATGTGGACAATTGGTAGATTTCAGGAATATTCCTCCCGAAACCATCATAATCCAAACCATAGCCTACAACAAATTTATTGGGTATCTGAAACCCAATATAATCAAGGGCAACGTTATGTCGGAGTGCATCAGGTTTGTACAGTAAAGTTACCGTTTTGACAGATGCAGGTTCCTTTTCATTAACTTGGGACAGTAAATTTATCATGCTTAGGCCTGTATCTACAATGTCCTCCACCAATAATACATGTCTATTTTTCAATTCTACATCCAACCCGATCAATCTTTTGACTTTTCCTGTGGATGAATCCCCCTCGTAGGAAGAAATTTTAATGAATGAAATTTCTGCCGGGATATCAATGGCTTTTGAAAGATCCGACAGAAAAATGTAGGCACCATTGAGCACACCTATAATAATGGGATCTTTTCCCCGATAGTCTTTTGATATTTCCCTGCCCAATTCTTTGACCCTTTTTTCTATTGTGGGCTGTCCTAGATAGGGTTTAAATATTTTGTCTTTGACTTCAATCATTGGGTTAAATAAAAAAGCCCTTGAGGCAGGGCCTTACAAATATATAAAAAAATGCATCCAGCGCATTTATTAAATTGCTAAAGCCTATAGATTCTCTAAAAGAAACCTGTACATTTCTTTCATTGCTTCCAAGTCTTGTAAGGCAACCTTCTCCTGGGGGCTGTGTACATTGTCCTCCGGGGCACCTATAAAACACCAATCTATGGCATATGGGGCAAATTGGATTTCCCTTCCATCACTTCCGCCAATTCCCTCTACTTCCAATTGATAGGGAATACCGCTATCCGTTGCCAGCTGGATGATTTTATCAATAAATTTTCTCCGAGGAATAAATTTATCACGAATGGAAATAGCCACGCCATTGCCATGTTGGACGCCTTCGGTTACCCAAGTAATGTCAGAAATCAAGGCATTTTGGATAGGGGAGGTTTCCTGTATGAATTTTAAAAGGAAAGGCATGCTTCCCCCACCATGCTCTTCATAGGTTGAAAATACTATCCAGCCATTTTCAATGGTTTCACATAGCATTAGGGCATTGTAAACCCCTAACCTATTGTCCAAGTAGGAGGCTTGAATAAAATCTTCGTCAATTTTAATGTTTTGAGCAAAGGAAAGCCTTGTGCCACGTTCAATAGGCCTGGCAAAATCATGAAAGATTTGATCTTCTTTTTCTATGAGTTTACACTGTATAGGTCCAAGACTGTCTTCTCCCACCAGTTGCATCCCATCAATAATCTCTGGTCCTCCAATGGGCACCAGTTGGTTTTCGTACCTTACCATAAAACCAATGGTATCAATATGAGCAAATACAGCGGTACTTGGATTTCCAAATTTCAGTAACAAACAATCATGAAATTTTTCTCCGGAATATACTTTTGGCAAAACCTTCCATTGATCTTTTCGTTGTAATACATAGTTATAAACGAACGCTGTCATTCTGGATTCATCACCCGAAACGCCTTGTATTTCTAAGAGGTCTTTCAATAAATTCATCTTGGCATGGTTTCTGATCATCAAATTTATGAGAAAATTTTGCCCTAATAATCAAAAGAATTTGAAGAAAGTTTAAAGTTTTAAAAATAAAATATACATTTGTGGTTAGTTAGAAGTTTATAAATTTGCAGTTAAATCAATCAAACACTTAAAAAATTTGGACAAAAATTTTTTATTATGAAAAAATTAGTACTCTCTACAATTATGGCGGGTGCATTGGCTTTAGGAGCAAATGCACAGGTTGACTACAACAGGTGGTCTGTTGAGTTTGGTGGTGGATTTAATAAACCAATGGCCCCAATTACCCCTGGTTTTTATTCCCCATCTCTTAACATTGGACATGCTGAACTAGGCGTCAGATACATGTTCAACGAAAAATTTGGTACGAAACTTGATTTTGGTTTCGGTTCATTCAGTGAAGCTTCAAGGGATAACAACCCAGAGTTTTCTACCAATTATCACAGAATTAACCTACAAGGTGTTGCTAACCTTGGTAGGATTATGAATTTTGAAACATTCACCCAAAGACTTGGCCTTTTAGCACATTTAGGTGGTGGTTTTGGACAAGTAAGGCCACAAACCGGTCAGTTCACTGATTTCAATGATAATGTATACAATATTATCGCTGGACTTACAGGTCAGATAAGATTGTCTGATAGAATAGCCCTAACGGGTGATATCAGTACCATTTTAAATGGTAGACAAACTGTAGCCTTTGACGGTGGTTCACTCATCGGCCCAATGGATCCAGGATTTTATGGTGCCAATGGAACATGGTGGACAGGTTCATTAGGTTTAAATATCTACTTGGGTAGCAAAGATGTACATGCTGACTGGTATATAGCAGCAGACAAGTATGCTACCAAAGATGAGTTGGCTCAGCAGATCGGTGAAATCAGGGATATGTTGAAAGATTCTGATGGAGATGGAGTTCCTGATTACCTTGACAAAGAACCAAATACTCCTGCAGGAGCAAGAGTTGACTCTCATGGTAGAACGTTGGATTCTGATGGCGATGGTATTCCTGATCACTTAGACAAGTGTCCATTCGTACCTGGTCCAGCATCTAACGATGGTTGTCCAATAGAAGAAGTTAAAGAAGTTGATTTCTTTAAGAAAGCAATCAATGAAGGATATGTTAATGTGTATTTCGCTTTTGATAGCGCTAAACCACTAGGTTTCTCCGCTTCAGGTATAGATTATGTAGCGAACTTCTTGAAAAGAAATCCTGGTGTAAATGTTGAATTGAAAGGTTATGCAGATGAATTAGGCCCTGAAGATTACAACATGAAGCTTTCTGAAAGAAGAGCTAAAGCTGTGCATGATGTATTGGTTGCTGCAGGTATCGATGCTTCAAGATTGACCGTTAAAGGTTATGGTGAAGATACCAGCGTAGATAAGCGTTCTGCAGATGCCCGTCAGTTGGCAAGAAGAGTAAGCTTCGAAGTAAAATAATTTGATTAATTGCAATAGATGATAAAAGGTCTTCCATTATGGAGGGCCTTTTTTTATGAACTGTTGTTAACAAAGTCTACAAATAGGAAACAATTTCCCAGATGTATTCTCCTTTTCGATTTACAAAAAAAGGCCGCTCCTAGGAAGCCGCCTTTATTGAAATACATTTCCAGTTTGATAATTAGTTTATTCTTACAATATCTGCACCAAGGGCATTGAGTCTTTGGTCTATGTATTGGTAGCCACGATCTATTTGCTCGATATTATCTATAATTGATGTGCCTTCAGCTGACATGGCTGCGATTAATAAGGAAACGCCAGCTCTAATGTCCGGTGAAGTCATCCTTATACCCTTGAGAGGGTATTTTCTATCCAAGCCTATTACAGTGGCCCTATGTGGGTCACAAAGGATGATCTGGGCGCCCATATCAATTAACTTGTCAACGAAAAATAACCGACTTTCAAACATTTTTTGATGTACCAGAACAGTTCCTTTTGCCTGTGTAGCCGTTACAAGTACTATACTTAAAAGGTCAGGCGTAAATCCAGGCCAAATGGCATCGGCTACGGTAAGTATTGAACCATCAATAAAGGATTCTATTTCATAATGCTTTTGGGAAGGGATAAAGATATCATCTCCTTTGAATTCCATTTTGATTCCCATCCTTTTGAAAGTATCAGGGATAATACCCAAACGCGGAATCTTTGCATCCTTGATAGTGATCTCTGACTGCGTCATGGCTGCCATTCCTATAAATGAGCCAATTTCAATCATATCAGGAAGCATTGTGTGTTCTGTTCCTTTCAATTTTTTGACACCTTCTATTTGTAGTAAATTGGAACCTATCCCCGTAATTTTGGCCCCCATCCTATTGAGCATATCGCACAATTGCTGCAAATAAGGCTCACAGGCTGCATTATAGATGGTGGTTTTGCCTTCAGCCATAACAGCTGCCATGACGATGTTTGCAGTTCCTGTAACAGATGCTTCGTCAAGAAGCATGTAAGCTCCCTTCAGATTTTTGCCGTCTATGTGGTAGATCTCTTTTTTACTGTCATAATTGAATTGGGCACCGAGTTTTTGGAAACCATAAAAATGCGTATCCATTCTTCTTCTCCCAATTTTATCTCCCCCGGGTTTGGATAGTCTCCCGTGACCAAATCTTGTCAAAAGAGGCCCCAGTATCATCACAGAACCCCTGAGTGAAGATGCTTTTTTTAAAAAATCTTCCGTTTCAAGATACTTTAAATCTACATTGTCAGCTTGAAATTCAAAGGACTCAGGACCTAATTTGAGGACTTTTACCCCCATATCAGATAACAGTTCAATGAGCTTGTTAACGTCGCGGATATTTGGAATTTTATGTATGGTGACTTTCTCTGAAGTCAAAAGTACGGCACAAAGAATTTGTAATGCCTCATTTTTAGCTCCTTGAGGGATGATTTCTCCCTTAAGCTTTAAACCTCCTTTTACTCTGAATGATGACATTTATCTGCGTTTTTTGGAATGTCCCCCATTTCTTCTTCTATCTCCTCCATTGAATTTCTTCCTGCCTCCTCCGGAAGAACTTCTTTCTGTTTCGGATGGCAATTTGAAATCTCTTCTGGTATTGGTTTCAAAGAGGCCCATTTCCCTTACTTTTTCAAGATCGATATGCAACTTCCCTTTCGACAGTGTTTTGATATCATCAATGATAATGGCATCGTCAAAGTTGTCCCTGTTCCAAGTGGAATGAAAACTTCTCATCAGTTGGCCGATATAGATAATGGCAGTTTCCTGCTCTTCATCATCTTCTATTTCAACCGCCTTTTCTATCAGTTTTTCAATGTTTCTTCCGTAGTGTTTGAACTTGATTTCTCCTTTGGGGTAGCCCACACGTTGTGGTTTTTTAAAAAGTAAATCTTCTTCAGGCTTTGGATATGGACCATCCACGTCCAAGGCAAAACCGGACATGATATGGATATCATCCCAGATTTTTTGGTCGTTTTCAGTTTTCATGTGTGGATTAAGCTGCTTGACCAGCTCGACCAATGCAAAAGCACTTTGTGTACGTTTATCTCTGTCTTCTATTCCAACAATATGATTGGCCAGACGCTGAATGTTTTTACCGTACTCTTTTAGAGTAACGGCATGTTTGTTTGTTTCTACATTTTCCATAAAGTGTTGATTTACCCGGGCACACCAATTGAAAAAATAATTTTCTTGGTCCCGCTAATCTATAATCCGAAGCTTTGCAAAGCTAAGTAATAATACCTTTTCTCCAAAGTTATCAAATTGTATGCTAGCTTTCTTATTTATTCCTTCAATTTCTATTTTGGTGACTTTTCCATAACCAAACTTCGGATGCTCTACCAGCATGCCTTCCTGAAGATTATTGGTATTGGAAGGTTTGAAGTCCGGGCTGGGGGTATGTATTTTGGCTGTAGTCATTGGCCGGTTGGCCGGTTTTTTTATCCCGACAAAACCAGACCTTCCCTCTGAAGATTCATTCCTTAAGGCACCTGAAAGGGCTGTGGTCATTCTTTTATTTACACGGATACAGGCTGGATCTACCTCTTCTAGAAAGCGGCTAGGTTCGCAGTTGAGGAGTCTACCAAATCTATACCTTGTCAGGGCATAAGTAAGGTAGAGTTTTTCCATCGCCCTTGTAGATGCCACGTAAAACAGTCTCCTTTCCTCTTCCAGATCCTCTCTGCTCTGCATCATCATTTGGGAGGGGAATAGGTCCTCCTCCATTCCCACTACGAAAACCTGTTTGAATTCCAATCCTTTAGAAGAGTGTATGGTCATCAATGTCACCGCATCTGTGGTATCTTTGTCCCTGTCATTATCTGTCAGAAGTGCTATTTCCTGGAGGAAAGCCCCCAGACTTTTGTCTTCATTTTCGGGATTGTCCACGTACTCTTTTATGGCGTTGAGCAATTCCTGCACGTTTTCGTACCGGTTAAGCCCCTCTATGGTCTTGTCTTCATACAATTCCCTGAGCAGACCGGATTGTTTGGCTATGGAGTTGGCAGCTTCATAAGCATCTTTTCTTTCCATCTCTATGCCAAAACTCTTGATCATCGTAGTGAAGTCTTCCACTGTATTGGCGGCCCTGCCATTTAAAAAGCTGTTGGCATTGGTAAGGACCTCCCAAAGGGGGATATCGTGTTCATAAGCCGCCACAAGTATTTTTTCTACAGTGGTATTTCCTATTCCTCTTTTGGGGTAATTGATGACCCTTTTGAAGGCTTCCTCATCTTCTCTATTGACTACAAAGCGCATGTAGGCCATCAGGTCTTTGATCTCTTTCCTTTGATAAAATGAAAGGCCACCCACAATTTTGTAGGTGATATTCATTTTCCTCAAGGCTTCTTCAATGGATCTTGACTGGGAATTTGTCCGGTAAAGTACTGCAAAATCGCTGTTATCAAGTTTTTTATTATTTTTTTCTTCAAAGATGGTCGTTGCAACCATCCTGCCTTCCTCATTATCAGAACTCGCTTTGATCAATTCGATCAGCTCACCATGGTGGTTTTGGGTCCAGACTTCTTTTTTGAGTTGGGCTTTGTTCTTTGCAATGATACTGTTCGCTGCTTGAACGATATTTTTGGTGGAGCGGTAGTTCTGCTCCAACTTGACTACAAATAGGTCAGGGTAGTCTTTCTCAAAATTGAGTATGTTCTGGATATCCGCACCTCTAAAGGCATATATACTTTGCGCATCATCACCCACTACACAGATGTTTTGGTGTACGGCAGCCAGCTTTTTGGTGATCAGGTATTGGGAGACATTGGTATCCTGAAACTCATCCACCATCACATATTTGAAGCGCTGCTGGTATTTGTTCAGCACATCGAGGTGATCCCGAAAGAGTACATTGGTATTGAAAAGCAGATCATCAAAATCCATCGCACCAGATTTGAAGAGCCTTCTTTGGTAGTTTCTGTATATTTCGCCCATCCGGGGCTTCATCGCTGCCTCATCATCGGTTTTAATAAAGGGGTCATTGAGGTAAGTTTCCCAAGAGATTAACCTGTTTTTAGCTCCTGAAATTCTGGAAAGCACGGTATTGGGTTTGTATACTTTATCATCCAGTTTCATTTCTTTGACGATGGTCCGGATGAGGGATTTGCTATCGTCGGTATCATAGATGGAAAAATTGGAAGGATAGCCTATTTTATCAGATTCTACCCGCAGGATTTTCGCAAAGGTAGAGTGAAAAGTTCCCATCCAGGTATTTCGCGCTTCAAGGCCGATCAACTGCTCGATCCGGTTTTTCATTTCTGCAGCAGCCTTATTGGTAAAAGTAAGCGAAAGAATATTGAAAGGATCAATACCTTTTCCGTGTATCAAGTGGGCAATTCTGTAGGTAAGTACTCTTGTTTTACCAGAACCTGCACCCGCGATGATCATCAGGGGGCCTTCGGTATGTTCAACTGCTTCTCTTTGGGGGGGATTGAGTCCTTTTAAATAATCCATGCTTCTTTTTTCCAACAAGGTTCAAATTTAAGGATTTTTTTCACTCCCCCTTCTTCCACTTCCAACGATTATGGCTCCAAAGGTAGATTTCTGGTGCTTCTTTGATATTGTTTTCCAACAAGGTTATAAAACGGTCTGTAATGCTATGTTCTGGCTTTTCAGTGTAGGGAGGGGTATCAATCATTTCATACCGGAAGACATAGTGTCCCCTTTTGGGTTTGGATACATGGGCATAAAGGACAGGATGACTGAATCTTTTGGCTAATTTTTCTGCCCCTTCAAAAAAAGCTGTTTCCCTATTCATGAAATCTGTCCAATAGCGGATATCTCTGTTTCCGGGTCTTTGATCTGCTGCCAGCACAATCATTCTAGGTTGGTTTCTTTTTCTCAAATAATCTCTTTGAAACGCCCCCTTTTCCACCATCTGTCCACCGAAACGCGTCCGGATTTTCATCATCAGTCTTTCAAAGAAGGGGTTATTTACTTTTGAATAGACTACATCGACATGATTGTTGATGTTTGCCATCATATGTAAGAGATGCCATTCCCAATTGAAAAAGTGTCCTGTCATCCCAATCAGTACCTCAGAATTGTCAATGTGTTGATTTACAAAATCAAAATTGATAATCTTTACCCTCTTGTCAAATTCCGCAGCCGACATACTGTAGGCCTTGATGGTTTCTGCGAAAGAATCAGTGAGGTTCCTGAAAAACTTTTTTGCGATTCGTTTTCGTTCCTCAGCGGATTTGTCTGGGAAGGCATGCCGGATGTTTTCTAAGATGACTTTTTGTCTGTATTTCAAAATATGGTACCCAAATAGATACAGGATATCTGTAAAAAGATAAAGTAAGGATAAGGGTAAGTAGGATATCAGTCTGAATAGAAACATGCCGTTGGCTTGGTGTCGTCTGCTAAAAGCATTCAAAATAAGCTAAAAGCCCTGACTTTATTGAAAAAAATTAGTGATAAATTTAACCATTGATTACTTTTGGTACTTATGTCTCAAGTGCAGCGCAAAAAATATTCCGATAAGGAAAAGAACCATATATTTGACCAGGAATTTATGCCACACATAGATTCCATGTACAATTTTGCCTACCGTTTGACTTTCGATGAGGATGATGCCAAGGATTTGGTGCAGGATACTTATTTGAAGGCCTACCGCTTTATCAATTCTTTTGAGCAAGGGACCAATGCAAAAGCCTGGCTTTTCAGAATTCTGAAAAATTCATTTATCAACGATTACAGGAAAAAAAGTAAACAACCTGCTAAAGTCGATTATCAGGAAGTTGAAACTTATTACAACTCAGATGATGTTGATTACAGCGGAACTACGGATCTCCGTGTAGATGCTGTAAAAGACATGTTGGGTGATGAGATATCCAATGCTTTAAACAGCCTGGCTGTAGACTTCCGTACAGTGATCATCCTATGTGATCTGGAAGGTTTTACCTATGAGGAGATGGCCAAGATTTTAGATATTCCAATCGGTACGGTAAGGTCAAGATTACACAGGGCCAGGAACTTATTGAAAGAGAAATTGCGTTCCTATGCACAGAGTATGGGGTACGATACCGATGGAGAAGAATTTACTTGAGCTTGGCTTTTAAAAGTTGGGAATGTACAAGGTGAAAGGCATTATTTATTAAGATTAAAATGGATAAAAATTTATCATCAGCTGGAGAAAAGAAGACAAACTGTTCGGAGCAGAGCAAATGTTTCCAGCTATTGGAAAGTATCTTAGACGGGGAAAACATACCTGACAGTGATAAGATATTAAAGGAAAAACTGGAGAAATGTGAACCCTGTTACAGGCATTTTCACTTGGAAATGGCAATCAAAGAGTTGTTAAAAACCAAGTGTTGTCACCAGATAACTCCTCAGGATCTTCTGGATAACATCCGTAAAAAAGTAGAGGAAGCAAAGTAGAGATCCATGACTTCAGGTAAAGCCATTATTTTTTCAGCACCCTCTGGCTCTGGGAAGACCACTATTGTTAGACATTTATTGGATAAGTTTCCAAATTTAGGATTTTCAATTTCTGCCTCTACCAGGGACAAAAGGGGAAGGACCGAGCAGAATGGAAAAGATTATTATTTTCTTTCCCCTGAAGATTTCAAGAAAAAAATAGATGAAGATGCTTTCATAGAGTGGGAAGAGGTATACGAAGGAAACTTTTACGGAACCTTGAAAGAAGAAATTCAACGCCTTTGGGATGAAGGGAAGCATGTTATTTTTGATGTGGATGTAAAGGGTGGGCTCAACCTTAAAAAATATTTCGGGGATAAAGCTTTGGCCGTTTTTGTTAAAGTCCCTTCACTTGAAGTACTTCATGAAAGACTAAAGGACAGGGGCACAGAATCAGAAGAAAGCCTTTCCAGAAGATTGTATAAAGCCAAATTCGAGTCTACATTTGCAGATAAATTTGATACCATTATACTTAACGACAATATGAAAAAGTCATTTGAAGAGGCGGAAAAAATGGTAGCAGAATTCCTTTCCAAATAATTCTCTTGTTGTTTTGAAAATCGGACTCTTTTTCGGATCTTTTAATCCAATTCACATAGGTCATTTGATTATTGCCAATGTGATGCAGGATAGGACTGATCTTGATGAAGTCTGGTTTGTAGTAAGTCCACATAATCCTTTAAAAAAACAGAAATCATTATTACATGAGTTTGATCGGCTTAAGATGGTAGAGCTCGCCATCGCCGATCATTTTTATTTTAGGGTATCCGATGTAGAGTTCAACATGCCCCGTCCAAGTTATACTATCGATACATTGTCCCTACTTTCGGACAAATATCCCCAGCACCAATTTAAACTCATTGTTGGAGGTGATAATCTCACCCATTTTCATAAATGGAAAAATCATGAGAAGATTTTAGAATATTTTGGACTTTATGTGTATCCCAGGCCAGGAGAAAATCCTGATTTTCAGCACCCACAAGTTATATTTGTTGAGGCTCCTTTGATGGATATTTCTGCTACTTTCATCAGAGAATCGATAAAAAAGGGACATTCTGTGAAATATCTATTGCCTCAAGCCGTAGTGGACTATATCAAGGATAAGAAACTATTTTTCTAAGGTTATTTCTTGGTTAAGTTGCTTTTTATCAATACCTTATGTAAAAATTATTTTTATGAGATATTGGCTGTTTTTTGCTCTGGGATTAGTTTTTTCCTGTTCCCTTTTTGAAAAAGGAGATCTTATAGATAAGATGCCAAAGCCTTTCAATGAACGGGAAACTGTCAGTGTGCTATCTGAAAGGTTAACCTATTTAGATGCGGAAATGATAGAACTTGGAGATAATCAGGTAGAATACCGGTTTTTGTTGAGGCTATTCGATGCGGAGGATAATTTGATTTTAAGTCCTAATAACAAGGAACTTCTCTGTGAATTTGTCGGCAAATATGTTGGATATGGATATGGTACTCCTGATCCGGAGGTTTGCGGTTTGTCTTATTATTTTTCATTTAGGAATTTAGGACAAAGGTCGCTTAAGTCGAGCCTACATGTAGTAGTTTCAGGGGATATCAAAGCATCAGATCCTTCGGATCAGCTTACAGGTCTTCCCTTCGATCTAAAGGAACTTAAAAAATTAGAATATTGTCCGATTGCATGGGAAAAGATGGATTCAGAGCTTGTTTTTGAAGATACCAATTGGAGATTTATTGGTTTTTTGAATGAATGGGGCGAAATATATTCAACTCCTTCCTGCGAAGATCAAAATGTTGCTTTGAGTTTTAGGAAGGACATACAAGAAGGTGATCCTTCTTTTGTTTCTTTAGGTGATCCTGATGCCAAGTACTTTGAACTGAGTAGTGAGGTATGGGTATCCGAAAGACCAGGGGATGGAGTAAAGTTATACTCAAGACTGAATTCCAATCAATTGGTAGTATTTTCTGGGTTGATTCCTTTGACAAGTAATCCAGGCCCATCCAATCGGGATAGAGATAATTTCGTCAACAACTCACTGAACAGCCTCCACAAGTATGACAGCATTCATGCTATTCTTCAAGTAAAAGATACCATCGACTTTTCAATTGATGGAAATACTTTGAGAATTTGGAATAAGAATACAGGTATTCAAGCACTGTTTTTCAATCAATAAAGCTTAGATAAAATCCAATTAGTACAATTTTTTTATAACTTATCTTTAGCTTAAATCATTGGTTTGTAGTATGCGTGCAATAAAAAAAATTTCCTTTATCATACATGGTAAAATAAGGCGCTGTTTGAAGCTTCAAAAGGAAATTGAAGCTATATTTTTCCCTGATTTTGTCTTGGATTTCAAAGTTACTACCCAATCAATAAATGCGATTGACCTTTCGATCGAAGCACTGAAGGAGAGTACAGATTTCCTTGTGGCAGTAGGCGGAGATGGTACGGTAAATGAGGTAGTAAACGGTTATTTGCAATTTCAGACGACTAAAATTATTCCATTAGGGGTTATTCCTTTAGGAAGAGGTAATGATCTTGTCAAAAGTTTAGGAATCAAAAATGATTTAAAGTTGCTTTATAGGAGCCTTTCAAATTCCGAATTCAAAAATCTTGATGTAGGAAAATTATCATTTTTCGATTTTCCTCAAAAAAATTTAAAGTCCCGGTATTTTATCAATATTGCTGACATTGGTTTAGGAGGTTTGGCCACCCAAATGGTAAGAACTAGTCCCCGGTTTTTAGGAGCCAACTGGACATATTTTTGGTCAATCTTACGGTCTTTGTGGATGTATACTGCCCAAGATGTTGTATTGTCTTGTTCTGATTGGAAGTACAGTGGAAAAATCATAAGCATTTGTATGGCGAATGGAAGATTTTTCGCGAGCGGACTTGCTATTGCCCCCAGTGCCCTCCTTGATGATGGGAAAGCTGAAATTGTGATTGTTGGAAAGGTAGGATGGCTTGATTTTTTAAGGCATTTACCTCAATTAAGAAGAGGCGAAAAGTTACAACATAGAGAAATCAAGTATTTATCAGCTAGTGCATGTCAAATTGATTCTCTCATCCCTATGCCCATAGATATAGATGGGGAATTTGTAGGATATACCCCGTTGAGCATGAAAATGTTGCCCCAAAGAATCAAAATAATTGTGCCAAGGGGATGAATTATCCATGCTTTCCAGCAAAAGAATTCAACAAAATTAACACTGAGAAACAAGTGGTAAAGTATTGGAATTTATATGTGCCGTTCTTTACCTTGGGCGATTTCATACAACAATTCCCTGGAGCGGTGAAGTTGTGCCTTTACTGTGCCGAGAGGTTTTTCCAACTCCTGTGCAATTTCTTCATAGGACAATTCATCGAAATAGCGCAATTGCACCAATTTTCGGTATTTGGCCGGAAGCTTGTCTACAAAAATTCTGACCATTTCGATTCTTTGAGACCTGATAAATTCATCCTGAGGATTGTTGTCATCGTCTTCCACATCGATGTTTACAGCATTGCCACTGTCATCGCTCATGGTGGTATTTAGACTCATAGTCTTCAGTTTCTTTTTTCGGATAAAGTCAATGGTATTATTGGTGGCTATTCTAAAAAGCCAGGTTGAAAAGGTATAATCCTTTTTAAACTTATGGAGGTTTTTGAAAGCTTTGGCAAAGGCTTCCATAGTCAGGTCTTCTGCATCGTCCGCGTCCCTGATCATTTTCAAGATCATAAAATACACTGCCTTTTTGTAGCGTTTCATAAGGGCAGCAAAAGCTTGCTGATCCTTTTCTATGACCGCCCTGTCAATAAGATCAAAATCTTCTAGTGCCTTATTGGAAAATCCTCTTTCGTTTACTTCCATTTAACTTTTTTTGATTGGTATCCTAATGCGCCAAGGATCCAAAAGTACCCCAGGTACATCAAATCGAAAAAACCTATCCAAAAGACAGCGGCCTTCCCTTCCAGTTTTTTCCTTGCTGATGTGAATACTGATGTAAGCAGTATGGATCGAACAATAATTATACCTAAAATAATTCCAAAATGTTCCCAGTTTTCTTCTAAAGCAGCAATAATAATTAAAGAAATGGAGGAAACCCAAAAAAGCAGGTGGCTAAAAGCGTAAATTCCTATTTTTGGTTTGTCTCCTATATGGTAATATTTTCCAGCATGAAAATGTCTTTTTTTCTGCGTGAAGTAAGATTTCCAACTCACCTCGGGTTCTGAGATGGTAATGCTTTCAGGATCTATTACCACAGCTGTGTTTTTTCCTTTTGCATACAGGTTGACAAAAAGGTCATCATCACCTCCATTGATATGCCACAGGCCCTTAAATGCTTTTTGATCCATAAAGAAACTCCTCCTGTAGCAGAGATTTCTACCTACTCCCATAAATGGGGATTTCCAGAGCGCAAAGGATATGTATTGTAGCCCTGTCCACAAAGTTTCAAATTGAATCCAGCTGTTCAAAAGCCCCTTTCCGCAGCTATACTGAGAAAATCCGAGTGAAAAGGTTTTTCCTTCATTGCGTACAGGTGCAGTCATCAGCCTCACCCATTTATTGCTTTTTGGAATACAATCCGCATCAGTCAATAGCAGGACATCATTTTTTGTAACTTTGATTCCCAATGTCAGGGCATATTTTTTGGCTGTCACATGCTTTGGCGTGTATTCTACGGTCACCGTTCGTAATTTGGGATATTGAGACATCATTTCCTCCAAAAGCCCCCTAGTGCCGTCCCAAGACCTGTCATTGATTACCAGCACTTCATAATTTGGATAATCCTGACTACAGAGGACAGGGATTAATTTTTTAAGGTTTTCTTTTTCATTATGCGCAGCCACGATGACTGTAACGCCTTCGGTTTTTGAATCTGGGTTTTGGTCTTTCTTTTTATACAAAAAGGACATGCGGCCAAAAATGATCAGGATATAAAAAAGCTGTACTCCCAATCCAATCAAAAAAACCACCAATAGAATTTCTGTAACCATTCCTTTACCTTTACATGGCAAATATAGAATCAAATTGAGGATGGATTAAGAATAAGCTTATATTTTTGTCTTCTGGATTGGGACAGACTTATCAGATTAGAAGAAAAAGCACGTTTCCCCAAAAAATTAAGATGAAATTTAAATTAGAGCATAGCGATACAAAGAGCAAAGCCAGGGCAGGCACCTTAATAACCGATCATGGAGATATTCAAACTCCTATTTTTATGCCGGTTGGTACAGCAGGTTCAGTCAAAGCTGTGCATCAGCGCGAGTTGATGTATGATGTCAAGGCCCAGATCATACTTGGTAACACTTATCATCTTTATCTTAGACCTGGGCTAGATATTATAGAAAAGGCAGGTGGTTTGCATAAATTCAATGGTTGGTCCAAACCCATGCTGACGGATAGTGGCGGGTATCAGGTTTTCTCTTTGGCCGAAAACCGCAAATTGACAGAGGAAGGGGCTGTGTTTAAATCCCATATAGATGGATCCAAACACTTGTTCAGTCCCGAAGGGGTCATGGATATCCAAAGGGTTATTGGTGCAGATATCATTATGGCATTTGATGAGTGCCCTCCTTACCCTTGTGATTTTGACTATGCCAGAAAATCCATGGAATTGACCCATCGTTGGTTGAAACGCTGTATTGATCGCTTTGACAGTACAGAAGGCAAGTATGGATATAGTCAAACCTTATTTCCTATTGTTCAGGGATCGGTATACCCCGAATTGAGGAAACAATCAGCAGAGTTTGTAGCTTCCTGTAACAGAGAAGGAAATGCCATAGGTGGTTTGTCTGTAGGGGAGCCTGTGGAGGAAATGTACGCAATGACGGCTATGGTGACCGAAATTCTGCCAAAAGATAAGCCAAGATATCTCATGGGTGTGGGTACTCCGGCCAATATATTGGAAAGTATAGCCCTAGGGGTGGATATGTTTGACTGCGTAATGCCTACCCGAAACGCCCGAAACGGCATGTTGTTTACTTCGGAAGGAATCATCAATATCCGGAATGAAAAATGGAAGGCTGATTTTAGTCCCATTGATCCACATATTAATTCTTATGTAAGTTCGTTTTACTCAAGGGCCTATTTGCGTCATTTGACTATAGCCAAAGAAATATTGGCATCTCAGATTGCCAGTATCCATAACCTGAGCTTTTACTTATGGCTAGTGGGGCAGGCCAGAGAACACATTATTGAAGGAGATTTTGCCATTTGGAAAAATCAGATGGTAGAAAAAGTCAGTCGGAGATTATAAGCATGAAGATACTGGATAAATTGATCATCAAGGACTTCCTCAAGACCTATTTTTTTGTGGTTTTGATGCTGATCCTTATTGTTTTGGTACTGGATTTTACCGAAAAGAATGATGCCTTTATCCGTAACCAGGTGCCAGCAAAATACATTTTGGTGTATTTGTTGAATTATGGACTTTATCTCAACAATTTATTGACCCCTATCACTGTTTTCATTTCGGTCATTTTCATTACCTCCAAAATGGCAGGCAGGACTGAAATCATCGCTATTTTGAGCAGTGGCGTAAGTTTTGTGCGCTTATTGGTCCCTTACCTCATAGGTGCTTCCCTGATAGGGATTGCTGCTTTTTTTCTCAATGGTTGGGTCCTTCCCGGAGCTACTGCAGGGGTAACTGAATTCAAGTCCAGATGGATGGAGGAGAGCAAGTTCTACACAGAAAACAATATTCATATCAAAGTAGCTCCTGATGTGTACGCTTATATTTCCAGGTATTACTCCTCAGGAAATACCGGTTATAACTTCACTTTAGAGCAAATCCGAGATGGGCAATTGATATCCAAGTTATCCGCTGATAGAATAGTCTGGGATACAGCAGTCAATTCCTGGTCGGTTAAAAACTGGAGATTGAGGGAACTGCATGACTGGGGTGAGGAGTATACCGTCGGAGAGTCACTGGATACACTGCTTTCCATTACACCCAATGATTTTGATTTGCCGGTCAACCACCACGAGACGCTGAAGCTCCCTGATCTCAATAGGCAGATTATTCTTTTGGAAGAAAGGGGGGCAGATAATGTCAATTATTACAGGATTGAGAAGTATGTCCGGTTTATGTCACCCTTCTCGGCATTGATACTTACTTTTATTGGTGTCATAGTTTCTTCAAGAAAGACAAGAGGAGGTTCAGGCTTTCAGATTGCCCTAGGTTTTCTTTTGGCATTTATTTATATCCTGATGTTTTTGCTCTCCAGGACTTTTGCAGAAGCAGGTACTGCCTTTCCTTTACTGTCTGTTTGGATTCCCAATATCGTTTTTGCCGTGACCGGCATGTTACTTTACAAAACTGTTCCCAGATAAGATGCTGCCCGACAAAACAGTCAAAGACTACCTGATGCTCCATTTCATCGTTTTGATCTGGGGATTTACGGCTATCCTTGGCCTTTTGATCAGCATAGCCTCTTTGGAGATTGTTTTTTATAGAACCTTGATTGCTACGGTAATTTTAGGGTTGATTTTCTTTTGGAGAAAAACTCCCATCCATCTTCCTCGAAAGGAATTGGGGAAAATTATTGGAACTGGTTTTATCATCTGCCTGCATTGGTTGCTTTTTTTCTGGGCAGCAAGGGTGTCCACTGCCTCAGTTTGTCTGGCAGGTATGGCTACAACTTCTTTATGGACTGCTTTTTTGGAACCCATTGCAAATAAGAGGAAAGTCAAAGCTTTTGAAATTTTTTTAGGCTTATTGGTAATAGCAGGATTATATGTGATTTTCCGATTTGAATTGGATTATTGGCTGGGTTTGGTTATGGCCATCGGCTCTGCTTTTTTGAGCGCAGTATTTACCGTCATCAATGGGAGATTTGCCAAGCGCCATAATCCCTATATATTAACTTTTTATGAGATGTTTGGGGCTTGTGTTTTTGCTGCCATGCTCTTACCGGTTTATGGATATTTTTTTGCGCCTGAGGGCTTACAACTGATTCCTAGTGCCATGGATTGGTTCTGGTTGTTTCTGCTCGGTGGAGTTTGTACAGTTTATGCTTTTTCTGTTTCCGTGGAGCTTATGCGTAGGATTACCGCTTTTGCTGTCAATCTGACCATCAACCTGGAACCGGTTTATGGGATCATTTTAGCTGTCCTGATTTTTGGAGAAAAGGAAAAAATGACCGGGGGATTCTATCTGGGCACCTTGATTATTTTGGTGTCTGTGTTGATTTACCCGGTGTATAATTATTACCTGAGGAGAAAGGCAAAGGGAAATAACCTGTTGCGGGCATGAGAGAAGATAATTGATATTTGAGAATTCTTAAATGACCGGAGGATTTTATTTGGGTACCTTGATCATTTTAGTGTCTGTACTAATTTAAAAGTTCTTTTATTTGCAAAAAAAATCAAACAACCAGCTTAAATCTGATACCTCTGATATTAACAATTTTTATTAAAGGATCATCTTTAAGATATTTCCGGATTTTGGTGATAAATACATCCATGCTTCTTGCTGAGAAAAAATCATCCGTACCACAATGCTACCAATCTGCTGAATAATTCATAACTCACCTTTCTGAATCTTTCAAATACTCTGAAGAATAGTACAACCTATTCTATCCTTCCCAGATTAATTTTGTTAAATGTGTCTTTTGATATAGGAAGAAAATAGTGACAATAGTGTCCTTGACCGAGACATGAAAAACACAATTTTTTTATTTGTTAAAGTGTTATTCATACAGTTAACCCTTCTCTCGAGCTTGTCAGGTATCGGTCACTAATCTAAGTTCAAGCAGTAATAAATTTCTTAAAAAATTAACTTAATGTTCAAAAAACTCCTAAATAGATTTTAAAGTTAAATTATGAAGAATTTTCAGATTGAACCTTTGCCTCTTTTTTGAAATTATAGACTTAAGTACAGCTTGATAAATTTAACTTTACGACAATGTAATCCTTCAAAGTTATGACTTTACAGGAATAAAATCTTCTAAAGTTATGACTTTACGGGAATTGAACTCCAAGCGAAAAGTTAACTTTTCAAAGACCTTCACAGAAGCTTATAAAAGTCAAAATACCTAGGTGAATAGGGGAGATTTTAGGGAGTTTGTCAGTGCAAAGTAGTAATATCCTGCAAAGTTTCTAAGGCCTTTTTAACCTCCTCCTCAGAAATTTCCCCAATCTTTTCTACCAGCCGCTCTTTGGCAATCGATCGGATATGGAAAATCATCATTTCAGAAGGTGCTTTCAGGTTGTTGGCAGGGTTAGGCTGTAGGATTGGATTGCCTTGGTAATTTTTGATTTTTGTAGTCAATGGTGCCGTAATGACCACATTCAGGTATTTGTTGAGCAGGTTTCCACTGATAATGACTACAGGTCTAAATCCAGCTTGTTCCGAACCTCTAACAGGATTCAAGTCTGCATACCAAATCTCACCTTGCCTCATCTTCCAGCTGTTTGAAGTACGCATGCATGCCTTCTTCTGCTAAAGTCAGGATATCCTCATCATCAGCTGCGGTTTTGTAAGATTTTACATAAGCTGCTCTTTTCAGATGGTCCAGATAGAGACTGAGTGCCTTCTCTATCAGTTTATTTTTAGGCATACCCATGGTATTTGCATACTCAGCAAGCCTTTGCACGAGGTCATCGGGGAGTGAAGTAGTGATAGTGATCATATTTACTGTATTTTTTGTAAATATAAAACATAAATATAAATCACACTACACTCTCAAAAACAAAGTATCCTGAGGGCCAGCTGCGTGGTTCTGGTTTAGCTGTAAACAGTCCAAACACAGTCGAACCTGAACCGGACATGGCGGCATAATAAGCGCCCATCTCATATAGTTTGGCTTTGATTTCGGCCAGCTCAGGGTATTGGGGGAAGATACTGGCTTCAAAATCATTGACAAGCATTTCTTTCCAGCTGCTTTTGTCACTCAGTATTTCCCTAAGTTGAAATTTTGGTTTTTGGGGCTTGATGCCTGCGTAGGCTTCCTTGGTGCCGACATGTATGGGCGGTTTGATTAAGACAATATGGTCACCCTGAATATTTACATCGACTGGTTCTAAAATCTCTCCCCTTCCAGTAGCAATTTTAGGTGTATTTTGAATGAAAAATGGGCAGTCACTTCCCAGTTGGGAGGCATAATCCTCTAAAATCCAATCTTCCAGATGCAGTTCAAATAATGTATTCATCAAAGTTAAAGCAAAAGCACCATCTGCCGAACCACCACCAAGCCCTGCCCCCATCGGGATGTTTTTGTGCAGGTGAATATGTAAATCGGGGAGGTCATTGAAATCTTTTCGAAGAATCTTTACAGCTTTTAGTATAAGGTTATCCTTCTCCTCACCGGGGATATCCAAACCGGAAGTTTCAAAAACGGCTTTTTTGCTGAGGATTATTTCTAAGGCATCATTAATGGGAATAGGAACCATACAGGTTTCGACATCATGATAGCCATCTTTTCTTTTGGAAATAATGTGAAGGCCAAGGTTTATTTTGGCATTAGGGAAACATATCATAGAAGCAAATAAAGTAATTGCAGTAAATATGGTAATAAAATATCGGAAACCTTATTGATTTAACCGTAGTAAATAAAGCAATTTGTTAAAAAAATGATGGCCATATAAAGTGAAGATTGAAGAAAAAATAAAAAAAATGGTTATTTATTTATCCGACATCAAACTCGGAACATTATTTTGAATTTTCTAAAAGGCTGAAAATTAATTTAGATGATGAACTGAATAATCAGTATTTTAAAAAATATAATTCTTTTAAAAAATATTTGGCATACATAATAAAACTATTAATGCCTCAAAAAATGAAATTAAATATTGTATCTGTCAGAATTCAGACGTAATATTGTATGAACATTTAAAACAAAGCAATCATATGTTTGAATTGGTCACTCCCCTCAGCTTTATTATTCTCATTTGTAATAAATGATGAGGCGCTAGACTATTTGAACTATCAACCATAGAACCAAAAGTGCCTCAGTCAATGGGGCACTTTTTTTATAAACCTATTTTGACCTGTTATTAAGAATATGAGTCTCAAAAAACACAGTTGGGAAATCAGCCAGAACGAAGAGCATCCCGCAGGCAAAGCGATGTTGTATGCTACGGGGATGACGGACAAACAGATGAACCAGCCCTTCTTGGGGATAGCAAGTTGTGGCTATGAAAGTAATCCCTGCAACATGCACCTGAATGACTTTGCCGGTCTGATCAAGCAAGCTTCCAAAGCCTATGATCTGACCGGTTTGATTTTTAATACCATGGGGATATCAGATGGGATATCTATGGGAACAGCTGGGATGCGTTACTCATTGGTTTCCAGGGAAATCATTGCAGATTCAATTGAATCTTTTATTCTGGGCCATTCTTTTGATGCCTGTGTGGCTGTTGCTGGCTGTGATAAGAACATGCCTGGAGCTGTTATGGGGATGTTGAGAATCAACAGGCCCTCTATCATGGTTTATGGGGGCACCATTCGTTCGGGGAATTACAAGGGAGAAAAACTTAATATTGTATCCGCATTTGAGGCTTATGGCAAGCGTATCAAAGGGGAAATGAATGATGAGGACTACCAAGGTGTCATACAAAACGCCTGTCCTGGGGCAGGGGCTTGTGGTGGGATGTACACCGCCAATACCATGTCTTCAGCTATTGAGGCCATGGGCATGTCTCTTCCTTATTCTTCTTCTACACCCGCTAATGCGGAAGAAAAACTAAAGGAATGCCAAAAAGTCAATGAGTACATCAAGGTGCTATTGGAAAAGGATATCAAACCAAAGGATATTGTTACCAAAAAAAGTCTGGAAAATGCAGTCCGCGTTGCAGTAGCCCTAGGAGGGAGTACCAATGCAGTTTTGCATATTCTGGCCATTGCCAAGACGGCTGGTGTTGATTTCACATTGGAAGATTTCAAGCGGGTGAATCATGAAACCCCACTTTTAGGAGATTTTAAGCCTTCCGGAAAATACCTGATGGAAGATTTATTTGAGCAGGGAGGACTGCCGGCATTTATGAAATATTTGCTCAACAAGGGTTTGCTGCACGGGGATTGTATGACGGTAACAGGGAAAACGCTGGCGGAAAACCTGGCTGATATAGACCCGGTAGTACCATCTTTAGTCAATGTAATCCATCCTATTGAGCAGCCTTTAAAGGAAACAGGCCATCTGTGTGTATTGAAAGGTAATCTTGCACCTGAAGGGGCAGTAGCTAAAATTTCAGGTAAAGAAGGAAAATCTTTTACTGGTCCTGCGCGGGTATTTGATTCGGAAGTTGAAGCCAATGAAGGTATAAAAAACAAAATGGTAAAAAAGGGGGAAGTGATTGTAATTCGGTATATAGGTCCGAAAGGAGGTCCTGGAATGCCGGAAATGCTTAAGCCTACTTCAATGATCATTGGTGCAGGCTTAGGAGCTGATGTAGCCCTAATTACAGATGGAAGATTTTCAGGTGGGACTCATGGATTTGTGGTAGGACACGTAACGCCAGAGGCCTACTCCGGAGGTCCAATAGGGCTGATTAAGGATGGAGATGTAATTACTATAGATGCGGATAGTCTTACTTTGAAGGTGGCATTGACAGAGCAAGAGCTTGCAGAAAGGAAGGAAAATTGGAAGAACAAAGATCTTTCAGGCCTTCAAGGTACTTTGAAAAAATATAACAAATTAGTTGCCTCCGCTTCCGAAGGGTGCGTGACCGACAAATAAATTAAACTCAAAAGACCATGATGAGAGGAGCAGATATCGTTGTCAGATCACTTATTGCTGAGAATTCAGAATATATTTTCGGTTATCCCGGGGGAGCCATCATGCCGGTTTATGATGCACTTTATGATTACAGTGAGCAGATCAAGCATGTATTGACGCGACATGAACAAGGAGCGATTCATGCTGCTCAAGGTTATGCCAGGGTCTCCGGAAAAGTGGGGGTAGTCTTAGTAACATCTGGGCCAGGGGCCACCAACTTGATCACAGGTCTTGCGGATGCTCAAATAGACAGTACACCTTTGGTTTGCATTACAGGTCAGGTAGCGGCCCATCTTTTGGGTTCTGACGCCTTTCAGGAAACAGATGTGGTAGGACTTTCCATGCCCGGAACCAAATGGAATATTCAGGTAAGGCGGGTGGAGGATATCGCACCAGCCATCGCCAAGGCTTTTCATATTGCAAGAACAGGAAGGCCGGGACCAGTATTGGTAGATATCACCAAAAATGCCCAAGTAGAATTCGGAGAATTCAATTATGCTCCATGTTTGGCAGTAAGGTCCTTTAGGCCTTATGTCACCATTGACAGAAAGGCGGTCCAATCGGCTTCTGAATTGATCAACACAGCCAAGAAACCTTATGTACTTTATGGTCAGGGAGTAGTGCTTGCTAAAGCAGAAGCGGAATTAAAAGCTTTCTTGGACAAGACGGGGATACCAGCAGCTTCTACATTACTAGGATCTGGAGCTATACCTCAAGATCATGCTTCTTATGTAGGTAAATTGGGGATGCATGGAAACTATGCGCCCAACCTATTGACCAATCAATGCGATGTATTGATTGCTATAGGTATGCGATTCGACGATAGGGTAACAGGTGACCTGAAACGTTACGCCAAACAGGCAAAAGTGATCCATTTGGAACTTGATCCTGCTGAAATTGATAAAAACGTGAAGACTACGGTGGCTTTGCAGGGAGACTGTAAAGAGAGCTTGGCCTTGTTGACAAAAGCAGTGAATAAAAATGCACACCCTGAGTGGATGGAGCGCTTCCGTGAGCTTGAAAATGAAGAAAAAATGGCTGTTATGACCAATGATCTTCATGGAACGCATGGAGGACTACATATGGGTGAAGTTATACGTTTGGTTAACCAGTTTAAAGAAGATGATGCCATCCTGGTGACCGATGTGGGGCAGCATCAAATGATTGCATGGCGGTACTTTGACTATAAGACTACCAGAACCCAAGTAACATCGGGCGGTTTGGGGACTATGGGATTTGCTTTGCCGGCTGCTCTTGGTGCGCAGTTACACGATTATAAAAGGCAGGTCATATGTGTAGTCGGCGATGGTGGAATACAAATGACCATTCAGGAATTAGGGACCATTATGCAGACCAAAGCACCTGTAAAAGTTGTTTTGCTTAACAATAATTATTTGGGCATGGTACGCCAATGGCAACAATTATTTTTCGATAAGCGGTATTCCTTTACCGAATTGGAAAATCCGGATTTCATCAAAATCGCTGAGGCCTACAGCTTCAAAGCGAGGAAAGTGACAGAAAGAGATGATTTGGAAGCATCAGTTGCCGAAATGTTGTTGCATCAAGGACCTTATTTTCTGGAAGTCGTGGTGGAAAAAGAAGACAACGTTTTCCCAATGATTGCTACAGGTTGTTCTGTTGAAGAAGTAAGGTTAAGCTAATCCAGAACACACATTTATGAATCGATATACCATATTAGTTTATACAGAAAATTTCATTGGTATCCTCAACAGGATTACCATCATCTTTACCAGAAGGGGCATTAATATCGACGCCTTGACTGCCTCAGAAAGCAGGTTGGATGGCATACATAAAATCACCATCGAAGTCACTGTAACAGAAGAGCAGATCATCCAACTTACCAAACAGATTGAAAAAATAGTGGATGTGATCAAGGCCTATTGCTTCAAGGATGATGAGGTGGTCTATCAGGAAATTGCCCTTTACAAGGTGCCTATAGAAAGTTTGGATCCAGGACTGGAAAAAGTAATCAGGCAATTCAATGCACATATCATTGCTGCAGAAAAAGAGTTTGTCGTGATTGAATTCACAGGGCATAAAGAGGATACCCAAGCCTTATTGGAGATTCTCAAGCCTTTTAACTTGTTGGAGTTTTCCCGTTCGGGAAGGGTGGCTATTGCCAAACCCAAATTTTCTGTTCAAGAGTATTTAAATAATCAAACCTAATACATAACACTATGAAACTGAAATTCGGATCAGTAGAAGAAAATGTTGTCACCAGAGAGGAATTTCCTTTGGAGAAGGCAAGAGAAGTATTGAAAGATGAAGTGATTGCCGTTTTGGGCTATGGGGTACAAGGTCCAGGTCAGGCATTGAACCTCAAAGACAATGGCTTCAATGTGATCGTAGGTCAAAGAAAAAATTCTAAAACCTGGGATAAAGCAGTAGCTGACGGTTGGGTACCGGGTGAAACTCTGTTCGAAATTGAAGAGGCCTGTCAAAAAGGGACCATCATTCAATTCCTACTTTCTGATGCTGGTCAGATTACCCTTTGGCCTACTGTTAAAAAATACCTGACACCTGGAAAAGCGCTTTATTTTTCTCATGGATTCGGAATTACTTACAAAGAAAAAACAGGTATTATTCCTCCTGCTGATATAGATGTGATTCTGGTAGCCCCTAAGGGCTCAGGTACTTCCTTAAGAAGAATGTTTGTGGAAGGCAGGGGTTTGAATTCCTCTTATGCTATATTCCAAGATGGTACTGGCAGGGCAAAAGAAAGGGTAGTTGCCCTGGGAATCGGAGTAGGTTCCGGTTATTTGTTTGAAACGGATTTTTACCGTGAGGTGACTTCTGACCTTACAGGGGAAAGAGGAACCCTGATGGGGGCTATTCAAGGAATCTTTGCAGCACAGTACGAAGTATTAAGGGCTAATGGACATACACCTTCTGAGGCTTTTAATGAAACAGTAGAAGAATTGACCCAAAGCTTAATGCCTTTGGTGGCAGAGAATGGTATGGACTGGATGTATGCCAATTGCTCCACTACAGCACAAAGGGGTGCTTTGGACTGGTGGAAACCATTCAGAGATGCCACCAAACCCGTATTTGAGGAGCTTTATAACAGTGTAAAAACTGGGAAAGAGGCACAAAAGTCCATTGATTCTAATTCAAAATCCGATTACAGAGAAAAATTGGAGGAAGAGTTGAAGGAATTAAGAGAATCAGAAATGTGGCAGGCGGGAGCCGTAGTCAGAAAATTGAGACCCGAAAATAACTGATAAAATGATGAGTGAAAAGCTATGGATATTCGATACTACACTCCGTGATGGAGAGCAGGTACCCGGTTGTCAGTTGAACAGCCAGGAAAAGATAGTGGTGGCTAAGGCTTTGGAAGCACTGGGAGTAGATATCATTGAAGCTGGATTTCCAATTTCCAGCCCTGGTGATTTCAATTCAGTAGTTGAAATTTCAAAAGCAGTTTCTAATCCTATCATCTGCGCCCTTTCCAGAGCTGTGGAGAAGGATATAGAAGTAGCTGCTGCAGCACTCCAATATGCAAAAAAGGGAAGGATACATACAGGTATTGGTGTGTCGCCTTATCACATTCAGTACAAACTGAGATCTACTCCTGAAAACATCATCGAGAGAGGGGTGAAGGCTGTAAAATTTGCCAAACGTTTTGTGGAGGATGTGGAATTCTATGCAGAAGATGCAGGAAGGGCAGAGCTTCCTTTTCTTGCAAAAATCATTGAGGAGGCCATTAAAGCTGGGGCTACTGTAGTCAATATTCCGGATACTACGGGTTATTGTCTTCCGGAGCAATACGGTGCGATTATCCGTTACCTGAAAGAAAATGTATCCAACATCGACAGGGCTATCATTTCCACCCATTGTCACAACGATTTGGGAATGGCTACAGCCAATACCATTTCCGGCATTCAGCATGGGGCAAGACAGGCCGAGCTGACCATCAATGGCATTGGTGAAAGGGCTGGTAATACCTCCTTGGAAGAAGTAGTGATGGCCATTAAATGTCATCAAAGCATACCTGTCCATACTGACATCAAAACCGAAAGGATTTATGGTACAAGCCGTTTGATTTCCAAGTTGATGAATATGCCGGTTCAGCCAAACAAAGCCATTGTGGGAAGGAATGCTTTTGCACACTCTTCCGGTATTCATCAGGATGGTGTTTTGAAACATAGAGAAAATTATGAGATCATTGATCCGAAAGAAGTTGGTGTACATGAATCTTCTATCGTATTGACAGCAAGAAGTGGAAGGGCAGCATTGAAACACCATTTGGATAACCTTGGTGTTGTGCTTGAGGGTGAAGACCTGAATAAGGTTTATGAAGAGTTCCTAACCCTTGCTGATTCCAAAAGGGATATAGGACCAAAGGACCTTTTGGCCTTGGTTGGTAAATATATGGATGAGTCCACCTTTATCGAATTACAGGAGATCAGTTATCAGTCCAATGGTGCCATCAAAGCAGATGTGAAATTGAAAATTGGTGATAAAAGCCATCAAGCCACTTCTTCCGGGAATGGTCCGGTTGATGCTGCGCTAAAAGCCATAGAGTCTATTGTAAAACCACATTATGTATTGGAAGAGTTTCTAATTCAGGCCATTACTGCAGGCAGTGATGATGTTGCAAAAGTACACATGCGTTTGATGCAGGGGGAAAAACCGTATTATGGCTTTGCTTCTCATACAGATATAGTGCTGGCTTCTGCGCAGGCTTTTGTGGATGCCTTAAACAAAATACCCGTCAAAGACAAAGTGACTATCGATTAACATGGAAAAGAAAACATTATTTGATAAAATATGGGATGCACACGTTGTCCGTTCTGTACCGGACGGGCCCGATGTGTTCTTCATTGATAAACATTTTATTCATGAAGTAACCAGTCCGGTTGCCTTTCTGAATTTGGAAAAACGTGGAATAGGTGTGCTTTATCCAGAGCGGACCATAGCTACTCCGGATCACAATGTTCCTACGGTAGACCAGGATAAGACCATCAAGGACAAATTATCCCGTATGCAGGTTGAAAAACTTCGGGAAAATTGTAAAAAGTATGGGATAGAGTTGCACGATCTGGGTTCAGCGCATCATGGCATTGTCCATGTGATCGGTCCGGAATTGGGGGTTACTCAACCAGGCATGACCATCGTCTGCGGGGATAGTCATACATCTACCCATGGAGCTTTCGGAGCCATCGCTTTTGGTATAGGTACTTCTGAAGTGGAAATGGTGCTGGCTACGCAATGTATCATGCAGACCAAAGCCAAGAAAATGAGAATTACCGTGGATGGAGAGTTAGGAAGGGGGGTAACTTCGAAGGATATTATACTGTATATCATTTCCAAGATTTCCGCTGCAGGAGCAACAGGCTATTTTGTAGAATATGCGGGTTCAGCCATTCAAAAGCTCAGCATGGAAGCGCGGATGACCATTTGCAATATGAGTATTGAAATGGGAGCAAGAGGGGGCTTGATTGCCCCCGATGAAACCACCTTCAATTACCTCAAAGGCAAACAATATACCCCAAAAGGAGCAGACTGGGAGAAAGCGTTGACCTATTGGAAAACGTTAAAAACAGATGAAGGGGCAGTTTTTGACAAAGAATACCATTTCGATGGCAATGATATTGAGCCGATGATTACCTATGGTACCAATCCAGGCATGGGGATCAAAGTAAAAGACAGTATTCCCACCACCGAAGGCATGGAGGGCAGTAATAAGGCCTCATTTATGAAATCCTTGGATTATATGGGGTTTGCACCTGGGGAACCAATTAAGGGCAAGAAAGTGGATTATGTATTTGTAGGGAGTTGTACCAATGGTAGAATCGAAGATATCAGGGCCGTAGCAGGATTTGTAAAAGGAAGGCAGAAAGCCAGTAACATCACAGCTTGGATAGTACCTGGTTCTAGAGAAGTAGAGAAAATGGCTCATGAGGAAGGTTTGGTTAAAATTCTAGAAGCAGCAGGTTTTGAACTCAGGCAACCAGGTTGCTCGGCCTGTCTTGCAATGAATGATGACAAGATTCCCGCGGGTAAATATGCAGTTTCTACCTCTAATAGAAACTTTGAAGGACGTCAAGGTCCTGGAGCAAGGACACTTCTCGCCAGTCCTTTGACCGTTGCTGCTGTTGCAGTTACCGGAGAAATCACAGACCCCAGAGATGTATTTTAATTAAAAATTGCAAAAAAATGCCTTACGATAAATTTAATTTGCTGAAAAGCACAGTAGTGCCCTTGTCCAGTGAGAATGTGGATACTGATCAGATCATTCCTGCCAGATTTCTCAAAGCCACTGAACGGGAAGGTTTTGGAGATAATCTCTTCAGAGATTGGCGTTATGATTCTGAGGGCCAACCTAAAAAGGATTTTGTATTGAATGATCCTACCTATTCCGGTAAAATCCTATTGGCAGGTAAAAATTTTGGTTCCGGTTCCAGCAGAGAACACGCAGTTTGGGCCCTTTATGATTATGGATTCAGATGCGTAGTTTCCAGCTTTTTCGCAGATATTTTTAAAAATAACTGTCTGAATATCGGTGTATTGCCCGTAACAATCAGTCCCGAATTTGCGGAGACTCTTTTTCAGGCGGTTGAAGCTGACCCGAATACCCAGGTGACGGTAGATCTTGACAAGCAGACCATTACCTTATTAAGTACAGGTCAGTCAGAACAGTTTGATATCAATATTTACAAGAAGGAAAACATGAAAAATGGTTTTGATGATATCGATTACCTTCTCAACATTAAAGTCGAGATAGAGGAGTTTGCATCGAAAAGGTAAGGCGGATTTCAGGACCGAGCGTTAATAAAATGTGGAGTGGACCCCCGAAAGCTTTCGGGTTAGAGAGGTGCCAGGATGCAGGGAGAGGATTTAGAATGTAGAATGTAGAATTAGGATTGGAGTGAATGAATATCAATGGCTAACCTTAATCCATAATTCTTCTTCCAATCAACCAATTACTGATCACTAATTACTTATCAATCTTCTCTAATTAATAATCCCTAATTAACTAATAACCAATCAACCAATATGGGTTATCAAAGGAAAATAGAAATCATGGATACTACCTTAAGGGATGGAGAACAGACTTCGGGTGTTTCCTTTTTACCTTCTGAGAAGCTTCAGATAGCCAAATGGTTGCTTGAGGAATTGAAGGTAGATAGGATTGAGGTAGCGTCTGCCAGGGTATCTGAAGGAGAAATGGAGGGTGTAAAAAGGATAACTCAGTGGGCATCGGAGAAAGGCTTTCTGGATAGGGTAGAGGTCTTGGGATTTGTGGATACCCCTGCATCTGTGGATTGGATAACAGCTGCAGGTGGTAAGGTGTTGAATCTTCTGACCAAAGGCTCTTTGAATCATTTGATCCATCAGCTTCGCAAAACCCAAGCACAACATTTTCAGGAAATTCAGGAATGTGTTCGTTATGCCAGGTCTCAGGGGCAATGCGTGAATGTATACATGGAAGACTGGTCTAATGGCATGCGCAATTCTCAGGAATACACCATGGATTTGATCGGCATGTTATCTGAATTAGGGGTTCGGAGGATCATGTTGCCAGATACTTTGGGATTATTGAATCCCAGAGAAGTCTCTCATTTTATCAGGTTGATTACAACAGAGTTTCCAGACACACATTTTGATTTCCATGCCCACAATGATTATGATCTATCTGTAGCTAATGTTTTGGAGGCTATTCATAATGGAGTGAGTGGAATACACACCACAGTCAATGGCCTGGGAGAAAGGGCTGGTAATGCACCTTTGGAATCTATTACGGCTGTAATTAAGGATTTTACAGATTTCAAATTGAATATTAGGGAAAATAAGATTTATCGGGTGAGTAAGTTGGTAGAACAATTTTCCGGACAGCATATCCCTGCCAATAAACCTGTGGTCGGTGAAAATGTCTTTACCCAGACTGCCGGTATCCATGCGGACGGGGACAATAAAAAGAATCTCTATTTCAATGACCTGATGCCTGAGCGTTTCGGTAGGCAAAGGAAATATGCATTGGGAAAGACTTCTGGAAAGGCCAATATTGTCAAGAATTTGCAGGAATTGGGAATTTCTCTGGACCCTGATGAATTGGTCAAGGTGACCCAAAGAATTATTGAATTAGGAGATAAAAAGGAGAGGGTGACAACAGAAGACCTTCCCTATATTATTTCTGACGTATTGCAGAACAATTCTATTAGCCACAACATATTTATTGAGGGCTACAATCTGAGTCATTCCAAGGGACTCAAGCCCACCGTTCAATTGAAAATTAATATTTATGGAGAAAGTTATGAGGAAGGCGCATCAGGAGACGGTCAATATGATGCCTTTATGAATGCACTGAGTAAAATTTATAAATCTATTCACCAGAAATTACCCAAACTAACCAATTATCATGTCACCATTCCTCCGGGAGGGAAAACAGATGCCTTTGTGGAAACGGTGATCACCTGGGATTATGGCAGGATTTTTAAAACCAAAGGTCTGGACAGTGATCAGACTGTAGCGGCTTTAAAGGCTACAGAGAAAATGCTGAATATCATTGAGCAATTGGATAAAGGGAATACAAGTCCTATTAAAGGACAGGAAATCAATCCAGAAACAGAAAATACAACATTATATGGAAATGAACATCGCGCTGTTGCCGGGTGACGGCATCGGCCCAGAGGTAATTGCTCAGGCTGTAAAAGTGGTCAGAGCAGTAGGAAAGAAATTCGGACACACCATCCACTTTGAAGAGGCAGTCGTTGGTGCGGCGGCCATTGACAGTACCGGAGATCCTTATCCTGACAGCACCCATGAGGTTTGTCTGAGGGCAGATGCTGTGCTTTTTGGGGCCATTGGAGATCCAAAATATGACAATGATCCAAAAGCCAAAGTCAGGCCAGAGCAGGGTTTGTTGAGGATGAGGCAGAAGCTGGGTTTATTTGCCAATGTCAGACCGACTTTTACCTTTCCTTCCTTGATCCATAAATCGCCTTTGAAGCTCGAAAGGGTAGAAGGCGTGGACTTTGTTTTTTTTAGGGAGCTGACAGGAGGGGTATATTTTGGAGAACCTCGGGGACGAAATGAGCAGGGGACGAAAGCCTTTGATACCAATGTGTATTCCAAAGAAGAGATTACCCGTTTGGCCAGAATGGGTTTTGAAGCCGCACAAAAGAGAAGAAAATTACTCACTTGTGTGGATAAGGCCAATGTTTTGGCTACTTCACGGCTGTGGAGGGAGACCGTTCAGGAACTGGCCCCTGAATATCCTGATGTTAAAGTGGAATATGAATTTGTAGATGCCGTGGCAATGCGTCTGATTCAATGGCCCAAAGCTTATGATGTATTGATTACGGAAAACCTTTTTGGGGATATTTTGACCGATGAAGCTTCGGTGATATCCGGTTCCATGGGATTGATGCCTTCAGCTTCTTTGGGTACTGAGAATAAGCTTTTTGAACCCATTCATGGTTCTTATCCACAGGCGGCGGGTAAAGACATTGCCAATCCATTGGCTACAATATTGTCTGCGGCCATGATGTTTGATTATGCATTTGACATGAAGGACGAGGCCCAGGCCATTACCGATGTAGTGAATAAGTCTTTGGCGGAAGGAGTGGTGACAGAGGATATTGCCGAAGGGGGTAAGGCCTACAAGACTTCCGAGGTGGGGGATTGGTTGGCGGTGAATGTGTGAGGAATAAGAGCCAAGGCAAAAGGCAAAAGGAAAAAGGGGTAGCTCGGTTTTCAGGACTGACCGTTAAGCAATCAGCCTTTTGGCTGATTTTAGGGAGGGACCAGGATGCAGGCGAGGAGAAAACCATTCAGATTTAAGGGGTTAAAGGGTTCATTAAGGTTTTTTGGATTGAGGCTTTCCTTGCTCTGATGGTCTGCCACTAGCATAGGTCTTTCCTTGTCATTTCGACTGTAAGGAGAAATCTATAATAAACCAAGAAATGAGATTCTGATAGATTTCTCAGTCGTTCCTCCTTCGAAATGACAAGGTGAAGCCTTTTTGTATTTCACTCGTATTCTTGAAGGGAAGGTCTTGATTAATCTTCCTTTTTAAATGAAGAACAATATCATAGCCTTTTATCAAACAATACCAACAGGCCGTCCCACAGGGACGGTGGGGGTCATTGAAGCGCTGGATTTGCTACCGATGGGTTGTGTCGCTGGCACAATTCCCTGAAATCCAAAAATTGAATAAGGTAGGAAATTAATCGATAGAAAGAGATTTGGAATTGGGGACGGCAGCAATTGCAAGGATAATCCGGTTTTCAATTTTGTAGAGTTTAATTAAAGGAAGAGAAAACAATAGGGGATGAATCAGATCCCATAGGGATCCCCTATAGTTAGCAAATGGATGGTCGATGGTACGATTCAATCCCAGAGGGATTGCCCATCGTTAGCCAATTAACGTGCAATCCTATCCACCAATCCCGTAGGGATTGCCTATCGTTAGCTAATTAGCATTTATTTGTGCCCCATAATCCCAGCGGGATTACCCATTGTTAACTAGAATTACAGATAAATCAACCACCAATCCCGCGGGGATTTCCCATCGGTGGCAGATTGACAATTGAATTCGCGCGTCAATCCTGAAGGGATTGCCCATTGAAAAATTCCCTTTTCTTAATTTATCCGGATGCATTTGAAATAATGACCTTTTATAACACAGGTTTGAACAAATACCTTTCCTCAAATGGAACCTGAAATTTTTCCAACATCTCGGTATACTCCTGCAAAAAGGTCTTTTTCTTATGATGTTCCTCCTGTAATTGAATATATTTAATAACCCTGCTGATATGGGACCTGCTGTAAGAAAATGCACCATATCCATCCTGCCATGAAAATTTTGATTTAGTCAAACCGGAATCATTAATAAAGTTCATCGATCCGATTTTTGTTTCTTTCATCAAATCAGAAATTGATTGATGAGGCCTAAGTCCAATAAGTATATGGACATGGTCAGGAACCCCATTAATGGCCAGTAATTTATGCTCTCTTTTTTGAATGATTCCTGTCATGTATTTGAACAGATCATCTTTCCATTCAGGTCGGATTAAAGTGGCTCTGTTTTTCACCGCAAAAACTACCTGAATATGAATTTGGGTATATGTATTTGCCATAGTTTTTAAAAATTTAGGATATGAATTTAAAAATGTAGATACACAGATAAAAGAAATTGAGTGAAGTTAATCGGATAAATTAAATTTTACAGGCCGTCCCGCTGGGACGGTTGGGGTTTATTTAGGCGCTGGATTTGCTACCGATGGGTTTGCCGCTGGCACAAT
>NZ_SLAP01000067.1 GCF_007126775.1 Cecembia sp.
CTTGATGAATAGAGAAAGGTTCATGTGTAATCACATATTCATACCATCCCTCCAAATCTTCAACTAAGAATGCCATACTGGCGCCTTTCTTTTCTGTAAAACTATGCATCCCACGCCTGCCGTCCACTGGACCGATAAATCCATTTTTTGATACTTGGTATACTTTTGCCCATCCTTGGTCTACGATTTGTCTGAGTCCAATTTTTTCTTCTAAAAATCTTTCGGCCTCTTGCATGTCTTCGTAGTATAGCCAGTAAACCGCTCCGTAAAAGCCTTCGTTTTTGGACCATCGGTCTGTGGCACCACTTTTGGCATCGTAACTTGGCAAAAGGGGCATCAGCTTTTCATTTTCAGGGTGCTGTTTGAACATTTCAAACTCCAAAAGATAACCTTCGGGATCTATCGCTACAAACCCATCATGAGCGTTATTTTCTTTGGGTTTATATTCATATTTTATAGTAACGCCTTCTCTTTTCAGATAGCTATACCATTCCGAAAGGTGATTGGTCAGCAGGGCTAAGGCTACAGTTTTGGGCTCATCCGCCTTGTGCCTTCCCACTGCTTCATCCACCAATGTCAACCAGGCATCATCTGTTATTTTTACAGTGCAAGCAAATCCGTAATCAGATATGATTTCCAAACCTAATGTTTGGTTATAAAATGTTTTTGCTTGATCCAAATTCTTATAATACAAGAAAAGATTTGTTCCCTGAATCCCAAAATCAGGTAAGGTTCTGAATGACGTATTTTTAGCAAGAAGCGTATTGATATAATGGGATGGATAACCCAAAAGACGACCAAACCATCTGGCTTCTGATTCATCGTTTTGCCCATTTTTTATGGTATTTTTGAGTGTTCTGTAAGCATTTAGCGCCTCTGGTTTGTGGAAAATCAAAACCTCCATTTCCTCGGCAATCTCAGCAGGAAATAGTTGGGTTTGAATCAGGTCATTTTCCCGGTACACTTCAATACCCCTTTCTTTGGCAATTTCCTGAGCAGTTTCCCAAAGGGCCTCCACCTCTGCTTTATTCATAGGTTCACTTAATGCCAGAGGTTTAACATCTGCAGCTACCATTTCGGCAAAGGCCTTCATTTGGCCTATTTGGATATTTTGATTGTTGTTTTCTGGAGAAACACAGCAGGTTAAAAAACTCAAAATTGGCAAAACTATGATTAATTTTTTCATAGGATGTGGGTTTTTATGGACTTTAGGTATAAGGTTGATTGAATTTTTCAAAAATTTGCTAATTTAGATGGGTTCTAGCTTAAAATTAACGGAAAAATCTGAACAGTGGCTTAAAAAGTACCCAAATTATGGGCTTTACTTGTTTAAGGTGGCCCTATCAATGTGGATTTTAGGGGGATTACTGCTTCATTTCTGGAATAGTGATTGGGATCCCGTAAAAGCTATGGAAGAAAACAATATACTTGATTCAATTTTTTGGGTATTCTTTATGGTTTTATTTGATTATTTTGTCATTTACCATACAAATAAAAATTCCCATCTTAAAAAATCTCAAGAAGCCAAGTTTGAATGAGTTCTTAAAAAATATTAGATCATCTTTTTAATCAATGGCTATATCAAAAAAGGAGAGTTATCAATACCTATTTTCATGAAATGAATTCTTCAGCCAGATGTCCCACGCTTTGGATCATAAAGCCTATTGAGCAAGCGAGTTTAGGAAAAATATATAATGGGATAATCACCAAAATTTGAAATATGGAATAGAATACCCATTACGCTTTTTTATATTGATTTATATCCAAACCTTATATTTTACCAAAGGATGTGGATAAGTAGAACCAAGAGATATACTATATTTTTTCAGCTGAGATGTGGATAACTCGAAGGGCTGATGAATATCAAACCCGGGTATAGCTGCAAGTTCGGGAATCCAATGCCTGATATAATCTCCTTTGCGATCGTAGTTTTGCGCCTGTCTCAAGATGTTGAAATAGCGGTTTTCCCTAGGATCATTTCCTACTCCTGCCACATACATCCAATTGCCCCAATTGCTACAGACATCATAGTCGATTAACTGACTTTCAAAAAACATAGCTCCCCATCTCCAGTCTATTCCAAGATCATTGACCAAAAAAGAAGCTACGTTTTGTCGGCCTCTGTTAGACATAAAACCACTTTCGTTGAGTTCTCTCATATTAGCATCAACAAACGGGATACCTGTGTCACCCTTTGCCCATTTCCAAAAGTGTTGCTCATTCCTGCTCCACTTATCCACATTGTTTTTGATGCCTCCGAGCTTAAAGACTTTTTTTCCGTGTTTTTTACAAATGAACCTGAAATAATCTCTCCATATCAGTTCAAAAATCAACCAATAGGTGGATTGGTTTTTCTTTCTTTCCTTTTCGTAGCGTTTGATTTCCTCATAAATGTACCTTGGACTAAGGCAACCCAATGCCAGCCAAGGAGAAAATTTACTGCTATAATCCCCGCCTAAAAGGCCATTCCTGGTCTCTTTATAAACTTTTAGAAGGTCTTTTTCCCAAAAATAAGCCTGAAGTCTCCCAATACCTTCCGTTTCACCTCCTTTGAACACCAACACAGAACGGGAAGAGCTACTGGGATCCTTCAGACCCAATGTGGATAAATCAGGCAGTTCGCCAAAATCTGTTATTTCTTTTGGGAATGTAACTTTTTTCGGTACAGGCAGTGTTTTCTGTATTTTTGAAAATTTCTCACATTCTTTTCTAAATTGCGTGAAAACTTCAGGAGTCTGCATCACAGGGAAGGGTAAGTCCTGAATATTGAAAAGCGTACTCTGCCAATAGGCTTGAGTCTTTATCCCGTGTTTCCACGCATTTTGTTCCAATTGTAATTCTATTTCTTTTTCCTCTGTAGCAACCTCCTCTGAGAAAAAGATAGCATCTGCATGGTGATTTATGGCCAAATCCACTAATACATCTTCTGGTTTTCCATGAAGGATTACCAATTGTCCACTTAAATTTCTCAAGTTGCTCCTCAAGTTATCCACAGATTCCAAAAGGAATTTTGCTCTATGATTACCTGTTTTGTCCAAATCCAACTCCATTTTTCCGAAACTTCTTGGATCAAAACAATAAACAGGGATGACCTCTTCCGCTTTTTGAAAAGCGAATGATAAGGGCGCATTATCATGCACCCTTAAATCATTCCTAAACCAAACGATAACTCTTTTAAACATCATGCAAAAAATCAACAGCTTGTTGAATAAAAGTGTTTGTGGATTCAAAAGATTTATGCTTACTTGATGGGTTAAATAGTGGTAAAATAAAATCTTATGAAAAGCATCCTTTCTAGTCTTATTATTTTGATAGCATTCCAAAGTTTTGGTCAAGAAGTTCTGCCGAATCAGGTTTTTTGGAAGACTTTGCAATTGCATTGTGGAAAGGCTTACGAGGGAGAAATAATGACACCATCAGAAAACGATCCTTTTTCAGGCAAAAGGTTGATCATGCATGTTGTTGACTGTGGGGAGGGATTTATCCACATCCCCTTTTTTGTAGGCGATGATAAATCTCGTACCTGGGTGCTCACCATGGAGAACGGTTTGATTAAATTAAAGCATGATCACAGACACGAAGATGGTTCAGAAGATGAGGTTACCCAGTATGGGGGTACTACATCTAATACGGGTATGGCGGGAATTCAATATTTTCCCGCAGATCAGGAAACAGCTAATTTGATACCTTATGCAGCAAACAATGTCTGGTGGATAACACTTGATGATAATTTCTTTACTTATAATTTAAGGAGAATTGGATCAGATAGGTTTTTTTCTGTCAAGTTTGACTTGAACAAAGAAGTAGAAAGTCCAGGCCCAGCTTGGGGATGGGAATAATTCTTTCCATACTATATCTTGGATGCCGTAAACTGTTTTCCGCTCAATAAAAACAAGCAAGCAAGACTTATGAAAATGTTATCCACAATTTTATTGTTTCTACTTTGGAGTCATACCTTTGCGCAGGAAAAGTCTCTTGCCGAAAGGTTAGGTTATGCCAGGGAAGATAAACTTTTGATCATTCATGCTGATGATCTGGGATTGGCACATTCTGAGAATGAAGCTACTGTTCAGGCCATAAAAAATGGCGTGGTAAATTCCACAAGCATAATGATGCCCTGTGCATGGGCTACCGAGGCAGGTGAAATGGTTGCAGGATTGCCTGACCTAGACATTGGTGTACATATTACCTTGACCAACGAATGGCATACTTACAAATATGGGCCAATCGCATCTAAGACCGATGTGCCCGGATTGGTAGGTCCAGATGGATTTATGTATAAAGATTGCGCCTCTGTGGCACAAAATGCCAGTCCAGCGGAAGTTGAAAAAGAAATGCGGGCGCAGATAGAGGCAGCCATAAAAATAGGAATACAGCCTACACATTTGGACTCACATATGGGCTGTGTATTCTATGGAAGACCTGAATATGTTGCTTCCTATCTAAAGTTAGCAGAGGAATATGGGATTCCGGCCATGATGAATCAACAGATAGTAGATGCGGTGATCAAACCTAACCCGGCTATCTTTAAGGATTTGGATCTGGAAAATTTAATTTTGATTGACCGTACGGCCATAGCCAATCCACAGGTTTACGACGAAATCGGAATGGATGCATTCTATACTGATTTGTTGAATAGTTTGGAGCCAGGGGTGACTGTTCTGCTGAATCATATAGCCTTTGATGATGCAGAGATGCGTGCTGTTACTACAAGGTTTTCGCATTGGCATGCTGCATGGAGACAGGCTGACTTTGATTTTTTCACCGGGCAAAAAGTCAGGGATTTGTTGAAAAAAAACAACATTCAATTGATTACTTGGAAAGAAATTGGAAAATTGGTTGACAAAGACTTAATATTGCCCTAAAATTAGTCATATGAAGATACCGAATATTTCCCTGATACTGGGACTGATGCTTGTCGTCTTGTCTTTTACTTCCTGTACAGAAGACTGTAGAAATGGACAATTTGATCTTGTAGGGGCAGAAATTGAAGCGAGAAGATGGTTTCCAGGTGAGGGGATAGACGCAACAGAACCTTGGGATAACGAAGTGGAACTTCCGCTTGTGGTACTAAAAGTTGAAATTAAAATGGAGAAGTTTTTCAATGTTCTCCCTGATTTTGATGGGAATTGTTTCCCAAAATACCTCATTGATAATGCGGTCAAAGATGTTAAAATTTTTAGTAATCAATCATTCAATAATATTGGCCCTTCACAAGATTTGTCTGGTATCATCTTATTTGCTCCAACAGCTGCGACCCAACTTGGTCAGTTTCTTCCAAAAAATGAATGGTTGGAATTTTATGTCAATGAATCCAATTTTGCGAGATCCTATTTTGTTTTTAATCAAAATCCAGAGTTAGAGGCATTGCACAAAATCAAAATGCTCTTTGAATTTGAGGATGGAACAACAATTGAAACCAATGAAGTCGAGGTTCGACTAAGGAGAGCAACCCTGAGAGATTGATTGTCAACAGGTATTATCTTCTATTATAAAGTCATTTTTTCTTGTTATTTTTAAAAGATGAAGGTATTCAAGTGCTTTGGTCTTTTGCTTCTTACAGTTATAATGTCTTGTAATGGACCTGAAAAGGAGCAACCCCTTTCTGGGCTTTTAAATGATTTACAAAAACTCCAAGGCAAAGAAGCGTACCTCAACTCTCCGTTTCTTACTGCCGGAGACCGGGTTTATATGGTAGGTCATCAGGATGGGACCTTCCCTGATTTGGGCTGGCATGTGGAAGGAGAAATGGGCGGGATATGGAACCATCCCATCAAATTGATGGATGGTTTTACTGCTGCCATCGGGCTTGCAGATCAATTTTATTGTTTGGACAAAGCAGATGCATTTTTTAACTACCCAATAGCCAACAAGCATATTTTTAATAATGTTCCGGGGTTGGAAGTACAACGCTTTCAGTTTGTACCTGATGGGGAAGAAGGCCTCGTTGTGGATTTTGCTATAAAAAATATGCATAACTCACCAAAAACCATTCAATTTGAATTTACTGGGCATACAGACTTGATGCCGGTCTGGTTGGGAGAACAAGTAAACATGATTGATTATGCAGATAATCTGGAGTTTGACGAGAAGAGAAAAGCTTGGAGGGGTAAGGATGCCGGAAATAACTGGTTTGTTTTATTTGGAGCGACTCAACTTCCGGAAAAATATGCAATAGATAGTTCTTCTCATTGTAATTACCAACCAAAGGGGAAAGGGAAAACAGGTCAACTGGTCTATGATATGGATATAGGGCCTGAGGAAATAAAGACACTACGCTTTATTGTTGCAGGTTCATATACAACGCAAAAGCATGCAGAGGATACTTATGATAGGCTCCTTTCGGAAACAGAACATCTTCTCCAGGATAAAAAGCAGCGGTATAATAGGATATCTTCCAAAACTAAGCTCAGTATTGAGGACAAAGAGCTGGAGCAGGCATTTGAATGGGTGAAGTACAACACAGAATGGCTGGTAAGGGAGGTTCCAGAAATAGGAAGAGGTCTAGGGGCAGGGATGCCGGACTATCCTTGGTGGTTTGGCGTAGATAATGAATATACGCTCAAAGGGGCAATTGTTACTGGAAGGAAGAAATTGGTGTATGAGACAGTTGAACTTATCCACAAGCTTTCTGAGGTCAATGGGAATGGCAGGATTGTCCATGAGGTAAGTACCAATGGGGTTGTTTTTAATCCCGGAAATATTAATGAAACACCACAGTTTGCTTCATTGATTTGGTGGGTGTTTCAATGGACGGGAGATAAAGCATTTTTGTCAAAGTATTATCCTACTGTAAAGAGAGGTTTACAATGGTTAATGGAAGAAAATGATGGGGATGGTAATCTATTTCCTGATGGTTATGGCATGATGGAAATCCATGGTTTGGAATCTGAGATGATTGATGTGGCGGTTTATACACAAAAGGCCTTTGCAGATGCAGCCCAAATGGCTAGAATTATGGGTGAAAGTGCAGAGGAGGTGAGGTATCAACAGATTGCAGATGAACTGAAAACCAAAATCAATGAAGAATTTTGGGTTGAAGAATTCAACTCCTATGCTGATTTTATAGGAACTGCGGCTGAGGCATTGGAACTGATCGATGCGGCAATTATCCGTGCTGACACTTTGAATAAGCCATGGGCAGTGAAGGAGTTACGGCACACAAAATCTAGGCTTTTAAAGTATCCCAAAAATGAAAAGCAGGGATTTGTTATTTTTCACAATTGGGTAGTGAATACCCCTATGGAGATGGGAATTGCAGATAGTGATAAGGCGATAAGGGCCCTGGATAAAGGAAGTAAGTTTGTCAATCCTTTTGGTGTTTTTGTAACCGGAATCGATAGGGATGAATCTTCCGATTTGGAAGAAGGATCTTTTTCAGGGAGTAAAGTTTTCTCTTACACAGGTGCGGTGATGACTTTACCAACGGGTGTGCAGGCGATTGCTGAAAACAATTATGGGAGACCGGATATGGCATTGGATTATCTCAACAGAATGACCCGCTCTTTTGGGTTCGCATTACCGGGCTCTATTTATGAAGTTTCTCCAGATTATGGAATGATGACACAGGCATGGAATTTATATGCCTATGCCGTTCCTATTGTAACACAGTTTTTTGGAATACAACCTAATGCGCACCAAAATATAATCCAAGTTAGCCCACAATTTCCTTCTTCTTGGAATGAAGCGAAATTGGAGCATGTCATTATAGGAGATAATATCTTTGATATTTCCTATAGTCTCGTGGAAAATGGGATGCAGTTTGAAATCACTCAAACTAAAAATTGGACGATAAATTTTAAAATACCAAAGAATAATATTAAAAA
>NZ_SLAP01000152.1 GCF_007126775.1 Cecembia sp.
AGTACAATGTACCAAGCAGGTACCAAGTGTCATGTACAAAGTATTAAAATTTGAATGCCTGAAAAAGGTTGACAAAAAAACGTCAACTGTATGAAAAAGCAAACATAAAAAATGGAAATAAATACAGCGCTCTTAAAAGAAATCTGTGAATTGGCGGGAGCACCTGGATACGAGAAAAGGGTTAGGGATTTTGTAATGGAGGCAGTTAGCCCCTATGTAGATGAGGTAAAGACAGATAATTTGGGTAATGTCATTGCCATAAAAAAATCCAAAAATAACCCTGAAGGAAAAAGGGTGATGGTGGCTGCTCATATGGATGAAATTGGTTTTATGGTAACCCATATTGATGATCAGGGATTTGTAAGATTCCATACTTTAGGCGGATTTGACCCCAAAACCCTCACTGCACAAAGAGTCATTATTCATGGAAAGAAAGACTTGGTAGGTGTTATGGGAAGCAAGCCCATTCATGTTATGAGTGCTGAGGAAAAAACCAAACTTCCCAAAACCACTGATTTTTTTATTGATCTTGGTATGACCAAAGAAGAAGTGGTGAAGTATATCTCCGTTGGGGATCCGATTACCAGGGACAGGCAACTCATAGAAATGGGAGATTGTGTCAATTGTAAATCCATTGATAATCGGGTGGCAGTTTTTATCCTCATTGAAACCTTAAAACTGATAAAGAATCCTGCTTTTGATGTATACGCTACATTTACGGTACAGGAAGAAGTAGGCTTGAGAGGAGCCAATGTGGCTGCTCATGGCATTAATCCGGATTTTGGGATTGCCTTGGATACTACCATTGCTTTTGATGTACCGGGAGCTCAGCCCCATGAAAAAATTACCGAATTAGGTAAAGGGGCCGCAATCAAAATCATGGATGCTTCTACCATCTGTGATTACAGGATGGTAGCCTTCATGAAAAGTACAGCAGACAAACACAACATTAAATGGCAGCCAGAAATCTTGACGGCAGGTGGCACCGATACCGCAGGTGTGCAACGCATGGGTAAGCAGGGAGCCATTGCCGGGGCGATTTCCATTCCTACCAGGCATTTGCACCAAGTCATAGAAATGGCAAATAAGGAGGATATAGCCAATAGTATTCTTTTATTGAAAGCCTGTTTGGAAGATATGGCCGGATATGGCTGGGGGCATTGATTTTTTTGGGCAAAGGGGAAAAGTTGTCCTCACTCAGATGGGTTGCTAATGACAAGGATAGGCTTATTAAAATAGCTGGCCTTTTGCTGATGGATGGCTTCATATTTAATTTTTTTAAAAAAGTTGTCCTCACTCAGATGGGTTGATAATGTCAAAGGCTTGCCCTTGTCATTTCGAACGAAGAGAGAAATCTAATTATAATTTAATGAGAAATCTTCTCAATCCTCCATAACTTCTCTATTTAGAATATCCCAGTTTGGATTGTTTTCACTGATTAATTTCTCCTTTTTCTCCCTTCTCCATTTTTTGATTTCCTTTTCCCTGGCAATGGCATCTCTTACATATTGATAAGACTCCCAGTGCAAAAGGAATTTACACTTATACTTGGCTGTAAAGCCTTCGGGATTGTATTTGTCAGTATGCTCCGATAATCTTCTTGACAAGTCATTTGTCATCCCAACGTAAAGCACTGTTTTGTTCTGATTTGTTAAGATGTAGACAAAATATTCATGCCTTCTCATAAAAATGGAATCTTAAAAGTTATACCTAAAAATAGTAAAAATTTTTTTTGAATAGACCTCTCCTCGCTCAGATGGGTTGATAAAAGCAAAGACTTCCCCTTGTCGTTTAGATCCGCCGTGGCGGAGAGAAATCTTCTTTGTTTTAGACCTCTCCTTCGTCGAGGTGACAAAGGAGAGGTTTATTTGAGTAGTGGTCCTTTTGCTATTGGATGGCTTCATATTTATTTTTTTTGAAAAAAGTTATCCTTACTTAGGTGGGTTGATAATGCCAAAGGCTCTACCTTGTTATTCCGACCAGAGGAGCCTGTCCCGCAGCATTGCGGGAAGAAATCTATATTATGGAATAAAACAGAATGACAGAGATTTCTCCTCCTCGTTCCTCGTCGTCGAAATGACAAGGATAGGCTTATTTAAGTAGCTGGCCTTTTGCTGATGGATTACTTGATTCTAATTTTATTAAAAATAATTGTCCTTAAAAAAACATTCTCATCCCAAACCCTGTTAATATATCGCGCACGATATAAATTCAAAACTTATGCATAAACTTTATGAAACAACAGCCTACGCAGTAGGTGGGAGAAACGGTAGGGTCAAATCAAATGATGGCGTCCTGGACCTGGAAGTCAGGCTGCCCAAGGTATTTGGAGGATTAGGAGGAAGCTATACCAACCCCGAACAGTTATTTGCGGCAGGTTATGCTGCTTGCTTTGATAATGCCCTAAATTATATTGCTAAAAGTCAAAGATTGGCTATTTCTTCAAAAGTGACAGCACATATAGCCTTGGTACAGGGAACCCCCACCGCTTGGGATTTAGATGTGACCTTAGATGTGGAGATCAATGGACTTGAGGAGGCAGAAGCTAGAAAATTATTGGATATGGCACATGATAGTTGCCCTTATTCCAGGGCAATAAAAGGAAATGTGGAGGTAAAAATTAACTTATTGTAATATGGGAACGACATTTTATGAATTCAATGCCAAAACCCTTCAGGGAAAAGAGGTTTCCATGGAGGAGTTTAAGGGGAAGACGGTTTTGGTGGTCAATACGGCAAGCCAATGTGGGCTGACCCCCCAATATGAGGGTTTGGAAAAACTGTTTGAAAAATACAAGGATAAAGGCTTGGTTATTTTGGGTTTCCCTTGCAATCAATTTGGCAATCAGGAACCAGGGGATGAAAAATCGATTTCTGATGGATGTGTTTTGAATTATGGGGTAACATTTCCTATGTTTTCCAAAGTAGACGTCAATGGCAATACAGCCCACCCTATTTTTAAATATTTAAAAGGCAAACTTGGCGGGCTATTGGGTTCAAGAATCAAATGGAACTTTACCAAGTTTTTGATCGACCCTAAGGGGAGGCCGGTGAAGCGCTTTGCGCCAATTACCAAACCTGAAGCCCTTGAAAAAGATATCCTCAAATTATTAGAAAGTCAAAATAAATGAGCGGGGACTTCCTTACTCTAGAAGCTAAGCCCGGGTTGACAATCCTGCAGCATATAGCCAGAGTTGTTTTGGGTTTTGCTTTGGCTTTTGCAGGCATCAGCCACTTGACCTTTAACCGTGGGGAGTTTCTGGCCCAGGTCCCTAACTGGCTACCCTTAGATGCTGATCTGGTAGTTATCCTCTCAGGAGTAATGGAGATTGTACTTGGATTAGGGCTCATCTTCATGCTTTCAAAAAGCATTCTTTTTGGACTTTTGACAGGTATATTTTTTATCTTGATTTTCCCAGGGAATATAGCCCAGTATATCAATGGCATAGATGCTTTTGGTCTGGACACTGATAGGGCAAGATTGATCAGGCTTTTTTTTCAACCCATCTTGGTACTTTGGGCCATCTGGTCCACAGGTGCCTTGACTTATCTGAAATTATTGAAAAAACAAAATTAATTTTAGTCTGGATATGGAGCAGCTCAAACTTGAAAACCAGATTTGCTTTCCCTTTTATGCCATCTCCAGGTTGATCACCCGGGCCTATCAACCTTATCTGGAAAAATTGGGGATTACCTATCCCCAGTACCTTGTCCTTTTGGTGCTTTGGGAAAAAGATGGCTTGGCGGTTCAGGATATATCCGAAAAGCTTATCCTGAATACCAATACGCTTACGCCTTTGTTGAAAAGAATGGAAACCATGGGCCTGGTTAAAAGGCAAAAGGCGAAGGAGGATGAAAGGAAAGTGGTGATCCACCTGACCCGGGAGGGGAAAGCATTACAAGCTGCGGCGGCATCAGTCCCATTAAAACTGCTGGAAAATATGGGAGATATGGCAGTTGATTTGGATGAATTGGTTGGTATGCGGGATAAAATTCAGGAATGGATAGGATGCATGGGGAATAAATGAAATGCAAAGAGCAAATGGAAGAAATAGTTCTTTGCAATTTTCATTTTCTAAGTGGGGCTGATTTTTATGGATATTGGATATGGTTGGATATTGGAACCATGTAATCTGGTATATTTGCTCCTTCCGGCCAGACTTTATTTTAATCCGAATTCTAAGATATTTTCAAAGTAACGTTAAGTTGCTAAGTTAAATAAGCGGTAGGCAGTATTAAGTGAATCTCATAATGTTGAAACCTAAATCGACTAAGTAGGAAGGGGGGAATGACGATCCCGTACGTACGGGAGGCCGGCTCCGGCCTTGCTGGGGGACGGAACGTTAAGAAATGATCCCTTTGGTCCCGATAGCTCGGGATTTAGTGACAGCCTGTCCCGAGAGCAAAGCGATTCGGGAGGCCAGGATGTGGGGCAGTGATTCCGTCGTCTTGTCCCGAGCTATCGGGATTGGTTACTTTTTGTGTCAAAGCCTGTCCCGCAGAATTGCGGGGACAAAAAGTTACTAAAGGAAATAACCTCAATCTTATTCTCATTTAGGTTGATTCAGAATTTCCGATTTATTAACATTAGGAATAAGTTAGATGGAAATATGTATTATAATTTCTACGCCACGGCGCAAAAGTTATTACGACTTCATCTGCCGCGGATATAAACAATGTTTTCACTGAATCTAGCTCATTCACCATAGAGATGACTATGCTTCATTCGCTAAATACTTGATTCTTTTGTGTTTTGAACCCTCACAACGAAACCTAATGAATAATTCGGGTTTAAGTTTTAATCAAATATCTTTACCTCCAAACCACACAAAATTTATGAATCCTCTGGTGCAATCCCTTACGCTTCCTTGCGGGGCGGTCATCAAAAACAGAATTTTCAAATCGGCAATGAGTGAAGGTTTGGGGGAGAAAGGAGGTTCCCCCAAACCTGCCCTGTCCAAATTGTACCGTATTTGGGCAGAGGGAGGCATAGGTTTATGTGTTACCGGAAATGTAATGATCGACAGCAGGGCTTTGGGTGAGCCGGGCAATGTAGTAATTGAGGATGAGCAGAACTTGGAAGCCTTGCGAACTTGGGCAACAGCCGCCAAGGTGAATGGAACGCATTGTTGGGTACAACTCAACCATCCCGGTAAGCAGGCACCCAAAGGGCTGAACAAAGAAAATGTGTCCCCTTCTGCCATTCCTTTTCGCAAAGACATGCAGGCCTTTTTTGATACGCCAAGGGAACTGAAAGAAGATGAAATTTGGGACATAGTAAAGAGGTTTGGAAAGGCATCTGAAGTCGTCAAAAAAGCCGGTTTTTCAGGTGTACAGATTCATGGGGCACATGGCTATTTGGTCAGTCAGTTTTTATCTCCCAAGCATAACCAAAGGATAGATGCTTGGGGAGGCAGTCCCGAAAAACGCAGAAAATTTGTCGGGGAGGTTTACAAGGCCATTAGGAAAGCAGTAGGGAATGAATTCCCTGTAGGTATCAAACTGAACTCTGCGGATTTCCAAAGAGGAGGTTTTACGGAAGAAGAATCCTTAGAGACCATTCAACTTTTGACGGAAATGGGTATTGACCTGATTGAAATTTCGGGAGGTACTTATGAGGCTCCTGCTATGGTAGGCGGTAAAATGAAACAAAGCACTTTGGAAAGGGAAGCGTATTTTATGGATTTTGCCGTCAAAGTTCGGAAAGCGGTGGATGTTCCCTTGGTCCTGACAGGAGGTTTTAAAAGCTATCAGGGGATGAAAGCGGCCATTGAATCTGGGGATGTGGATATGGTGGGTTTGGCCCGCTTACTGGCAATTGAGCCGGATGCTGCACATCAACTATTGGCGGGTAAAGACCCCCTGCATAAGATCGAAAAAGTCAAGACCGGTTTTGCACCGATTGACCGGATGAGTGTGATGGAGACGGTTTGGTACAGGGAGCAGTTGGAGCGTATCGGGGAAGGTAAGGGCCCTAAGCCCAATTTGTCTGCTTTTTGGGTATTTCTGAAATATGTGTTCAGGTTTGTGTTTAAAAGGAAAGGGATTTGGAAGGAGAGGGCAAGTTAAATACTCTTGTCAAAAAAAATCATACCAAATGAGCTAAATCAGATATTTATTGATATTAAGATATGGATTGATATTAATTGTCCCGGATTCCTAATTGATCATGAATCTTTTTTTGGAGGCGTTGGGCGATCACATGCTTGGGATCCAGGCTTAGGGTTTTGTCGATGAGCATGGCAGCTACCTCATATTCCCCCTTTTCAAATGCGATATATCCATAGGTAAAAGGAATGATGGGTAAATCGGGATTTTCGAGGCGTTTTTCGAGTTGAAGGGCGGTTTTGAGGGCTAGTTCAAATTGCTTGGTTTCTGACAATAATTGGGCTTGATAACTCATGAGAAAAGGGATCAATTCCCGATCTTTTTTTTGGTGTTTTTCCAAACTGTCCAATGCTGCTTTTGCCCCATATATCCCATGAATCACCTCAATGTATTCTGCATGAACGTATTTTTCATGGGGGAAATATTTCAGAAATTCCGAGAAATGCTGCTCTGAGGTTTGGTAGAATTGCTTGACTTTGACCGGTGTTATGGCGATGCCTCTGTCCTTTGAATCTATGATTTCCAGACTTGCGAGATAAACTTCCATCAATCTTTTTTCCCAACCCTCTAACCTATTCTTTTGCTTCTTAAGTCTTTCGAAAATAGCTGCCCTTTCTTCGGGATCATGACTGATGCGGCCCACTTGGCTCCAACCCAGTAAGAAATCAGGATCCAATTCAACGGCTTTTCTGAAAGCAACTTCCGCCTTTTGCCATTCTCCATTGTCAAGGATATACTCCCAGCCTTTTTCATAGGACTTCAAAGCCTCGGCATTGTTGGTGCCATAACTGAAATTTTTTTCCTGGCCAAAGCTGAATTGGCTCAGGAAGGTCAGTAATAAAAAACTGTATAATCTCTTTGTCATTTCTGGTAAATTTAACCCGAATTCCAAGATTTTGAAAAAGTATTGTGAACGAACTAACTTAAGCTTACTTATGGAAAATAGTAACAAGAAAATCTTATACAATGTAAACGAGATCAACTTAGTAGATCAGGGGAGGAATGACGACGGACCGGGCCGGCTCCGGCCTTGCGGGCTGATAGGATTCCGTCGTCTTGTCCCGAGCTATCGGGATTGGTTACTTTTTGTATCAAGACAAAAAGTGACAAAAGGAAATAGCACAATTTATCTTCTCAGTCGGTTTAAGATAAGATTTCTGCTTAAAATCACACATAGTTGTAGACGGATTAATTCATTAAGGTTCATAATGTTTTCGGAAGGATAGAAATTCTAATGCATATTTTAGGTTTATGCAAGTTCCAATTGACGGGTTTGATCTTCCAGTCTTTTATTCATCACAAAAAACCAAAGTGGCGGTACCAAAGCTATCAGCATGCTGCCTGGATATCCAGTGGGCAATTGTGGACTTTCTTCCATATGCCGAAGGATTTGGTATTTTCTAGAGGCCAAATAGTGATGATCTGAATGTCTGGTCAATTCAAAAAGAACAATCCTCCCCATTTCATGGTCTGAATTCCAGGAATGTTTGGGCAGTACCCGCTCAGGCCTTCCGCTGGGCAGCATTTTCCTTCTTAAGCCATAGTGCTCGATGTAATTGATGGTTTCCAATAGCAGCACCCCGATCAAGGCAATGGCCAAGGCATAGGGCAGCATGCCCCAACCGAATATTCCGACAACAACCAGCAGATAAGCAGTTTGGTAAACTGTGAAACGGATCATTTCATTTTCCCAAGAGA